>CAKZPJ010000401.1 GCA_937138955.1 uncultured Flammeovirgaceae bacterium
CTAAGTGGCGAAGATAGAAAGCGATTACTGGACGACCTTAGCGTGATTCCACCACTAAATGAACAAGCAAAGCTCAACCTAACTGGTAATGCTCGCGACCTATGGGTGACAGGTATCCGCGATATTCGCACTCAGAGCGAAGATCTAAAAGCTGTTCTAGAGAAACCAGGGGTTGAAGATGATCCCGATTTAGTAGCGGCAATTGAGCAAGCCATTGTATCTACTAACGACTTAGTGAGTTGGCTAGAGGGAAAGGCAGATTCTAAAACTGGATCATCGGGTATTGGAAAAGACAACTATACTTGGTATCTACAAAATGTACACTTAGTACCGCTTACCTGGGAAGATGAAGTGCTGTTACTGAAACGAGAACTAGCTCGCGCTTGGTCGTCGCTGAAGTTAGAAGAGCACCGCAACCGTAATTTACCCGAGCTGCCCGATGCCGATTCGCCCGAAGCGTATAATAAAATGGCTGAACAATCCGCTGAAAGCCTACTAACCTTTCTAGATCAGGAGGACATAGTAACGGTAAAAGAGTACTTTGAACCCGCTTTGTACGCGCACTTAGGGCAATACGTACCCAAAGAAACCCGTAACTTCTTTTGGATCACGGCTCACTACGATCCGCGCCCGCTGTACTCCCACTTTTATCACTGGTTTGAATTAGCACGAATGGACACTGAACCTCACGCTAATGAAATTCGTCGTGGCCCGCTGCTCTACAATATATTTGATTCACGCAATGAAGGCATGGCGACCGCTGTGGAAGAAATGTTCATGCAAGCGGGATTGTACGACGATAGCCCTCGATCTAGAGAGATTGTGTACATTCTGATTGCCCAACGAGCCGCGCGAGGGTTAGGCTCACTCTACGCCCACGCCAACGAAATGACCATGGAAGAGGCTGGGGGCATCCATTCGGAATGGACTCCCCGTGGTTGGATGAAAACTGAAAAGGATTTACTCATTTTTGAGCAGCATTTATATTTGCGCCAGCCGGGTTATGGCACCAGTTACATTACTGGGAAATACCTGATGGAAAGTGCTTTGGCTGATTATGGTCGAACCCAAGAGTCAAGCTCAGCCCCTTTTCAGATTAAAAGTTTCTTCGACCGGCTTAACGCTATCGGAAATATTCCTATCTCCTTAGGGCACTGGCAACTCACTGGGAGTAAAAGTCACCTAAAACCAATTATGGAACATGAGAAATTAATGCCTTGATTCGTTACTGCTTTACTCTAAAATCTTAGAAGCTGTTTGAGTTAATTATTTGATGCGAAAACAACGGATTTTGAGGCGACACGAGGCACTTTTGAGGAGGCATAGCAGCGCTATGGATTGAAAAAGTAACGACGTGGTAGCCCAAAAGGCGTGTTTGTAGCACGAAGTAACAACTCAAACAGCTTCTTAAAGTAAAACTCGAGATTAAGGTGAACTCACTCGAAGAAAACTACTCTTTTGAGCTACTTATATCACCAACATAATGCTAACTTGGAAATTGCTACTGCTTCCAATAGTACTTTTAACTTACTCCCCAAGTTGGGCTCAAGTTACCCCGCTACCTAACGCCCACGCTCACAACGATTATCGGCACGAACGACCTTTGTTGGATGCGCTAGATCACGGCTTTACTAGTGTGGAAGCCGACGTATTACTTATTCACGGAGAACTCTACGTAGGTCACGATATGCCCGAAGGTTCCCACTCACTGCCTACACTAGAGGCAGCTTATCTAAAACCATTGCAGCAGCGAGTGGCGCGAGAAAATGGCAAGGTGTACAGCGGATATAATGGAGATTTTTATCTGATGCTTGACTTTAAAACTGAGGCTAAACCTACGTATGACCGCCTGAAAGAAATATTACTTCCTTACCAAGATATGCTAAGCTTTACTGAAGGTGGCACCTCTTATCAGGGCGCAGTGACCGTATTTCTGTCGGGAAATCGTCCGATTGAGCAAGTGCAGCAAGAGCGTTTGCAAGTGGTAAGTATTGATGGGCGACCTGATGATTTAGAAAAAGGCTATTCGGCTGAATTTATGCCTGTTATCAGCCAGCATTACCGAGCAATTGTTGATTGGGACGGTGTAGAACCGCTTTCGCGTAAGCAACTCAAAAAACTTAAAGTACTTACGCAAACCGCCCACGAGGAAGGTAAAAAAGTGCGACTGTGGGCTACCCCTGAAAACGATTTGGTGTGGAAAACACTGCTGGAAGCCGAAGTAGACTTAATTAATACTGACAAGTTAGCTGAACTACAACAATTCCTGAATCAGTACGATAAGTAACATCTTGTTGATAAATCCTTAACATTCTAGTAACATACTTCTCCCATCTCGATCCTACCTTTGTATCAGTAGATTTGATTTTCATAATGGACGTTCGCAAAGAGCTGGGAGTTATCCTTTCAGCTTTTTGTTGTTTTAAGCGGCATTACTTCGCCTACTGCTAAGGCTTTTACCTCTCCAGTAAGGCGGCCCATCTCGTCAAACTCCCGTAGCAGTTGCAATGGCTCACCTAGAGGCTCATCAGACAGATCATAGGTGCCGTAGTGCATTGGTATAATTGTTTTTCCGCCCAAGTCTTGAAAGGCTTGTACCGCCTCGGCCGGGTTCATGTGGGCGGATTTCATTACCGAAGAAGGCC
>CAKZPJ010000402.1 GCA_937138955.1 uncultured Flammeovirgaceae bacterium
TCTAGATGAGTTTGCTCAGGATACAAACGGTCAGAAGCTACTCTTCACTGATGGGCCTGCTTCTCATCGTAGCCATCTTCGTATTCCTTCAGGCATTAAGCTACAGATACTGCCCCTTACTACCCAGATCGGGCAGCCGCCCAATCCCCATAAACTAACACTTGCTCAAAATTCAAAAGCTACTTTCGGAATAGACTGCCAAAGTTGTAGACGAGCGTCCCGCACCTCAGTTAGAGCTTGCTTACCGTAGGGGGTCACCGTAAAAAATCGTTTGCGCTTACCGCCCCGCACCTTAGTAGCTTCACCCAATCGGGATTCTAAGAACCCTTTAGTTTCCATCCGTCGCAAAGCTGACTGTAAGGCTCCAACGCTCACTAAGCGATCTAGCCGTTCTTCAATCTCCTTTTTTATCGCCACTCCGTAGGCTTCGTCGTACAGCACTGCTACGGTCAGTAGCATAATTTCTTCAAATTCACCTAACTGAATTTTTGCCATTTCATTATTATATTTCCTAAATGCAGTTTATATAAATCATAAATTCAAGTGTAAGATATTTTGGCGGCCCTCTGGTCAAGCCCGAGGCAAGCTGTTACCCGATGCGAAGTGTTATAAAGCTATGTAATAGAAATCTTCCAGATAATTTAATGATAAACTGTTATTGATATCCAAGATTGCTTAACTTATACTGTAAGGCTCCAACACCATGACTGAAACCACTAATGCTCATAAGGACATACCGGGTAATCCTTCTACGGCTATCAGCAGCCAGGTCAAGCTGAACGACCGTAGCAATGGTAAACCCTTGCAGTTACTCAGCGAAGAAGACTGGCAGTTTTGGATTAAGAACGGCTACGTAATCATCAAGAATGCAGTGCCGCAGAAGCAAGCGGAACGTTTGGCTAATTTCCTGTGGGAGTTTGAAGAGAAAGACCCGACTGACCCAGAAACTTGGCACACTCCGCCTCGAGCTGAAATGAAAATGAAGGAGTTAGCTAATACCGGTATGGTGGAAGTTTATAATCATCAGTACTTGTGGGATAATCGGCAGTATCCGAAAGTACATCAGGCCTTTACCGATATTTGGGGAACCGAAAAGCTATGGGTCACGATTGATCGGGCCAACCTAAATTTCCCGAACCGTCCTGGTTTTGAAAATAAAGGCTTTATCCACTGGGACTATGATCCCGAAACTAAACCACAAAACGTACAGGGAGTGCTAGCTCTCGCCGACCAGACTGATTCAACCATGGGCGGCTTTCAATGCGTACCTGAGTTGTACCGTACCTATGATGTCTGGAAGCTGACTCAGCCTGCCGACCGTAACCGCTTTCAACCAGACGTGAGTGGCTTTGAAATTGTGAAGGTACCGCTGCAAGCCGGTGATTTGCTCATTTTTAACAGCACATTGCCCCACGGCATTCGCCCCAATAATAGTCAACACAAAGTGCGGATTGCCCAGTATATTTCCATGATGCCTGCCGAAGAAGATAACGAAGAAAGAAAGCAATGGCGCATTTCTTCTTGGAAAGAACGCCGCGCTCCCGAAGGTTACGCCTTCCCCGGTGACCCTAGAGGCTGGGAACAAAAAAAGTACGAAACCGCCGAATTGACATCGCTCGGCAGAAAATTATTAGGATTAGATAAGTGGTAAGACGATTAATGCTTCAATCGGAAGCAGTTCGGGCTTTTCCCTTCTCCAACAACAATCGTTGGTTCACGCAAGCGGGCGTATCCTGCGCGTAATGAGAAACGTAGATTAACGTTTTATCAAAATGTTGACAGATGATATCTACTAGTGCGTTGAATTTCTGGGTCTGCTGGGTATCTAGTCCTTGGCAAGGTTCATCTAGTAGCAGAACCGCTGGATTCTTCACCAGTGCCCGAGCTAAAAGTACTAGTCGCTGCTCGCTAAGTGGTAAATTAATTAGTGGTGTGTCTTTATGGTGAGATAACTCAAATACATCTAGCCACTGCGCTACTCTGGCTCGCTGTTCATCAGAAAGTTTTTTGTCACTAATCATCGTGTCAGTAAGACCAGAGGCTACTGCTTCAAAGCAAGGAAGGCGACGGTTAAAGTAAAGATGAAGCTCGGGAGAGATATAGCCAATCTTTTGCTTAATATCCCAGATCGTTTCGCCACTGCCTCGTTTTCGGTCAAACAAGTAGATTTGGTTGGCGTAAGCCTGAGGGTTGTCACCGTAGATCAAACTCAACAGCGTAGATTTTCCCGCTCCGTTGGGTCCCGAAAGTGCCCACTTATCTCCTCGGTTTACTTGCCAGTCTACTTCGTCCAGTATAGTTTTGCCCCCGTAGCGCACACTTACTTTATCCATTTTAATCGCCACCTCGAAGAAATCATCTGATGCGGAAGGTTTCAGTTCTAGCAATTTCTGGTGAATTTCATCTTCAATCTTTACAGTATCGAGCGGTTCAACTTGCTGTCGTGACAGGAATGCAGCACGAGGCTCGATATGAACCAGACGATCCTCTTGCAATTCTAACACTTGTGTAATTTGGTTAGGAATCTCATTCGGGGTAGTAATCAAAATAATAGCAATCTGATTAGAGACCAGTTGGTTAATAACATTATGCAGAATTTGGCGAGCCTCCTGATCTAAACCAATGAACGGGCTGTCTAGGATCAACATTTTAGGATGGTGTAGCAGCGCCTTCGCCAGTTGAAACCGCTT
Organism: uncultured Flammeovirgaceae bacterium; assembly: GCA_937138955.1. Classification (GTDB taxonomy): domain Bacteria; phylum Bacteroidota; class Bacteroidia; order Cytophagales; family Cyclobacteriaceae; genus Tunicatimonas. The sequence continues at coordinate 2,691 of CAKZPJ010000402.1, forward strand.
ATTTTCTCCGTTAGAAAGTTGAATCAAGCGCGAGTCTTTTAAGTGATTGATTTGCAATAGTTGCAGTACTTTATCAATCTCCTCGCTTTCTGGTTTAGCACCATTTTTTGCTACGCTGGTTCGCAGTGCCTCTTCCAATGAAGGAAAATCCTCGGAGTCCATACTATCAAAACGCGCCTGGTAGTAGGTAGAGGATGCATCGGTTTGATTGCGATACGTATGCTGCTGCTCTACCATCACTATCTGATCAGCCGAACTTAAATGGCTAGTCAAATGCCCCGAAGAAATTGGCTGACGACCCCGGATTACGTTAGCCAAGGTAGTTTTTCCACTACCCGCCGGGCCGACAATCGCCCAAGCCTCTCCTTCGCAAATCGTAAAGCTAATGTTTTGAAGTATGGTCTTTGACCGAATGGTAATTTCTACGCTATCGGCTTCTATCAGAGGTTTGGGCATATTTTATTGAGATCGTATTGTTAGGGAGAGGCTAAATTAACAGTTCGCATTGATTAGATATGAGTGAAGTCTCTTTATTTAATCTATTTAGCAGAGAAACACCTAATGGTTTATGTGTAATACTAATAGTCATGCAATACGAGATTTTTTCTCTTAAAAGATAAATTATTTAGTAATTATATCGTTAAGATTACGTATTTAAGTAATCAAACGAGAAAATATAACTTATGCTACTAAGGTTTGTTGTATCCAATTTCTTATCAATTAGGGAAGAGTTAGAATTTACTATGTTCCCCTATACCAAACTGAAAGGGCACACCGACCACATTTATAAAACACCTAAAGTAGACCTGCTGAAAGTCGCAGCAATCTACGGAGCAAATGGTTCGGGGAAGTCTAATCTGATTGGTGCACTTCACTACATGCAGGATATTGTAATCAGTAAATCTAATCGATATACTAACCAACCGATCTTTTTTCGCCTCACTAAGGAATATTTTAGTCAACCTTCCCGATTTGAGATTGAGTTTAAAACGAACGACAACTATTATGCTTACGGACTAGAAATCATAAACAACCAAATAGAGGAAGAGTGGCTGTATAGTATTGACCCTAAGGGTGCTAAAGATCAACTTGTATTCTCACGAAAGAAAGGAGAGAACGGTAGTATCAAGCTAGAAGTTGACCCGAAGTACAAAAAAACTGAGAAGGAAGAAATACTAATTCAAGTGTATGCAGAAGAAGTGTTAACCCACAAAATCCCTTTCATATACCAAGTGCGGGATAAAGAGCAGTACCCAGAGATTCAAGATGCTTATGAATGGATTGCCAAAAAGTTAGTAATTTTTCACCCCGAATCGAGATTTACCTCCCTTACCGGACAGATTATTAAGAACGAACAATTAAGGAAACTGACCAATGAACTTATTACTCAGCTCGATACAGGGGTTAACAAAGTGAAGGTAAGAACCTTTCCTCTTGAAGAGTATTTCGGCGAAGATGGTAAGGAAGCTCAAAAGGAGATTAGAGATAGATTTGATAGGGGTGAAGAGCATATAACGCTTGAAAGCGATGATGGAGCAATGTCTATCTTGAAAAATGAAAACGGTCAAATATTAGTCAACCGGCTTGTTACTGAACATAAAGGAGAAAGTAACTGGTTAGCTGAGTTTGGTCTTGATGAGGAGTCGGATGGGACAAGAAGACTACTTAATTACATACCAGCTATTGAACGCATGGCAAATGAGGAAATCGTTTGTGTAGTTGATGAAATAGGCAGAAGTCTTCACCCTGCATTATTGAAGGAGTTTCTATCTTTCTATCTGAATCAGAAAACCAAAGGGCAGTTTATTTTTACTACTCACGAAAGCAACCTACTGGATCTTAAGCTTTTTCGGCAAGATGAAATCTGGTTTGTAGAGAAAGATGAAACCGGAAGTACTAAAGCCTACTCATTGAGCGAGTTTAAACCTCGCTATGACTTAGATATTAGAAAGGGTTACCTAAACGGGCGATTCGGGGCGATCCCATTTTTAGGAAATCTGGAAGACTTAAATTGGAAAGATGCCGAGGAAGAACAGAGGATATAAACGGGAAAAAGAGTACTTCACCATGTTAGCCGAAGGACATCGTCGGGTAAAAGTCAGATTACTACCGCCCCCTGATGATGATTCCGGCAAATCAGCTCCCAAACATGTTGTTGAGCGGGCTACCAACTACATAGAGAAATACGGATTGGTAGAAGACGATCAGCTATGGCTAGTTATGGACGTTGATTGTTGGAGTAAAGATTTACTGATAGATATTGGCAAAGAATGTCAAGAGAAAAATGGTTGGAACATAGCATTAAGTAATCCCTGCTTTGAAGTTTGGCTTCACTCTCATCTTCAAGATATTGCTCAGATGTCTACTAAAACCTGTAAAGAACTCAAGGGCAATTTACATCACCTGATAAGTGGAGGATACAAAGTGGAAGCTTTCATAACTCTTGTCGATAGCGCGTTGGAAAGAGCAACCATCGCCGACAAAGATAACGGTCACTTCTTCCCTACTGAAATGACAACCAAAGTGTATCTACTGGTAGATGAAATAAAGCAGTTTTTTCAAAACTGATAACTTCAATAGGTGTCGTTTCTTGCCGAGGAGAACACCCAGCGTACCTAACCCGTTATACATCTATCACTTAAATCTTGAAAATATGAACTGGAATGATGTTATAAAATACGCTAATCATGGAAGTCCCGAGCCAGATCGGCGGGGAGAAAAAACGGAAGAGGAGTGGCAGGAACAATTGACCTCTGAGCAATACCGAATCACTCGGCAGAAAGGAACCGAACGAGCTTTTTCGGGGGAACTTTGTAGTGCGCATGATCCGGGAAAGTATGCTTGCATTTGCTGCGATACGCTGTTATTTGATTCTGCTCTTAAATTTGATTCGGGCACCGGCTGGCCCAGCTTTACCGAACCGGTGAAAGATAATGTGGTCAAATACGAGAAGGATACTACTTACGGCATGGTGCGGGTAGAAGTAATGTGCAACGTTTGCGATGGTCACCTTGGCCACGTATTTTCTGATGGACCTGCCCCCAGCGGTCTGCGCTTTTGTATTAACTCCGAATCAATGAAGCTGGTAGAGAAGGAAGAGACAGCATGAGGCAATTGACATACGCTTTCACGGTCGGCTCGGCATAGCGTTGAATCCGTAATTTTTGTTGAAAGGCATAAATAGTATCTTCAATAATCACAGTAACATTCGCTTTAGTATTTTTATAATAAGCTCTAAAATTACGTTTTTACTGCTTCTAAGTCAGAGAATACGTTATTTTAAAAATAATTAAGCCCGCAGTATTTTGCGAATATACGTATGTTGTTATAATGCGGATATACGTATGTCGTATATCCAGAAGTTGTGTGCAACCTGGAAAACTGAATGAATAACGAACAAACTGCAATACGAACTA
>CAKZPJ010000403.1 GCA_937138955.1 uncultured Flammeovirgaceae bacterium
ATCATAGAAAAGGTTCTGTTTCCTGCCATGTTTCTTAATTTATACTAACTTACGAGTTGTGATTACTATCCTATAAAATCAAGATTATCCTGATATAAATTTCCCGCAAAGCTAACAGTTTATCAGCATCTTCTCGAATTTTTCTACAAATTGATTATGCACCGTCGACAGTTCTTTCGCAACGCTACCGCCGCTTCGTTTTCTGGGTTATTACTTCCATCGTTAAAGGGAACAGCTCCGCCTAACCTGGTGAAACCAGCTAAACTAAAAACGGGAGATACCATTGGGCTAATTACGCCTTCCCGCTACCTTACCGAAGAAAAGCTGCGCGCGTCGGTAGAGAATTTGGCTAAACTCGGTTTTCGGGTAAAGTACACCGAAAACATGCTAGTGAAAAAAGGGTACCTGGGCGGGACCGACCAGCAACGCGCCACCGATATTAACCGAATGTTTGCTGATGAAAAGGTAGCCGGAATTATGTGCGCCACCGGAGGCTACGGCACTACGCGTCTACTTCCTTATCTAGATTACGATCTGATTCGTAACAACCCCAAAGTGCTGATTGGCTTCAGCGATATTACTGGCTTGCTGTACGGCTTGCACCGCCAAACCGGGTTAGTTTGCTTCCACGGACCGATGGGCACTTCGGATTTTAATGAGTACACTACCCAGTATTTTCAGCAAATCTTGATGGAGCCAAGCAATTCACTGACTTACCAAAATCCGGAAAATATTAGCGAAGAAGAACTGGTACCGCTCTATCTGCAAGATGAAGAAGATACTACCATCTCTACCGCCGAACTAATTACCCTTGCTCCGGGGGTAGCCGAAGGAACGCTGGTAGGTGGCAATCTCACATTGGTCAGTTCCATGTGCGGCACCCCTTACGATATTGATATGCGCGATAAGATTGTGTTCCTAGAAGATGTAGGTGAAGCCCCCTACCGCATTGACCGGATGCTTACTCAACTGCTGCTTGACCCCGAAAAACTTCCCGCGGCCAAAGGCATCGTCCTCGGCCTCTTCACCGATTGCGAAACCGACGATGAAGACAAGTCGTTTTCTCTCGCCCACGTACTCTACGACCGCCTAGCATCACTAGGAATTCCGGTACTTTACGGATTAATGTTCGGTCATATCAAGCGTAATGCTACGATTCCCTTCGGTACTCAGGCTCGCTTAGATGCTGGTGGTAAGGCGTTGAGTTTATTGGAAAGTGCAGTGGTGTAGAATACCAGTCAAGTATCCTGACTTACAGCTATTTTTGGTAAATAGAGTTAAGTAATAAGAAACAATTACACTAACATATAAACACGTCATCGCGATCGCGCCGCGATGGCCGAGGGAAGCAATCCCTTATTACTAGCATATTTCAAACATAGGAAGACGTTCACATGCAACTTAATATGAGCTGTGGATTGAATCGCCTCCTCTTCGCATAAAAAAGGAAGAATTTGTTGTTTGAGCGTAGCGACGGGGCCGCCCGAGCGGTTTCAAATTCTTCAAGATTTTTGTCTACTTTTCATCGATGGAAAAGTAGAAGCCCGCCCGGCTCAAGGGCAAGCATCTAAAAATCAAGTGCTTATAATTTTTTATCGATAAGGCCTAATCCATAGTTTATATTAACTTAGTTATGCCTTAGTGTTTATTTATATCTCATTAAGAACGTAGAACGGCCAAGAATAATGAGTGTATATAAATGGGGTTCCTCCTTCTCTATCGGTGATCTTGGCTTTTATTTGAAAAGTTGTGCCTATTGGATAGCTTCTCATAGCTTTAGGACATTCAGCAACCATATGAGTTTCGTAAGGTGATTGATTAGGTAGTGGTTTGACTCATATCTTACCATTGTCTTTAAAACTCTCAACCTTTATTTGAGAATATTCATAGTCATTCATAATTGATAATGTAATGTTAATAGAAGTCAGTATAAAACTACCTATTCTCGCCCTTTTTTCGTAATTTTCGAGATTGATTTTTGATAACGAATGAATATTTCACTGCACCCTTTCACTTTAAAACTCAAAGATTCTTTCCGTATTTCCTATGAGTCACGGGACGAACAGGAAGCCCTGGTTATTCAGCTATCCGATACTGATAAACACGGAAACCAAGTGGCGGGGCTAGGTGAGAGTACCGCCAATAATTACTACCAAGTTTCCGTTGAGCGAATGCAGGACGAGGTAGATTCGGTGCGAGAAATTATTAAGGAATACTC
>CAKZPJ010000404.1 GCA_937138955.1 uncultured Flammeovirgaceae bacterium
GGCCAGCGTATTGATTAGATTTTTTTTCTATATCTAAGATCCACTGAAGTTCGTGACCGTAAAAAGTTTCCGCAACCGATGCGGGTGGATCTACCCCAACACTATTAATCAAATTATAAAATTGACTAGGATTGTTAATTGCAATAGAGGTTGGGATACCATTGTCCCGGTGAAAACCTAGCGATACCGAGTTTCCTACTTCAATTCCTAGCGGATCGGGCATTCCTTCATTGGGATAGCTGTCCGGATAACCGGGGAACTGTTGATCCAAGTAGCGACCAATCCACCCCGAATCTTTATATTCATCGTAATCTCCGCCCATAAACCATATGTCTCTACTACGGAAATGAGAACCATTAATATTATCATAAGCGACCGACTGTACAATTGCCATCTTTCCCTGATCATATAGCTCCTTCATTCCGTACATATCAGGATGCAAACCAATCTGTTGCTCATCGGGCAGTGTACTATCTAAAGGAATAACGCCACGTTTCCCCTTATCAGCAATAGCAATGTTGGGTCGTAAATCATAGTACCGGGCGTAATTATTTATCGGAATGAGGGTATTAAGTCCGTCGTTACCACCGTGCAACTGAATAATTACTAGCACTCGGTCATTGGAGCTACTAGCCGCTAATGACTGAAGTGGACTATTCTGAGCCATTGCCTGAAGAGAAAGACCATTTAACATCAGGGCTCCTCCAGTTGCAGCTACTGGGGCTTTTTTAAGAAACAATCGTCGGTTCATATGCTAAGAGAGTTGAAATTCTGGGGATTGTAGAATAGTATTAAATAATTTTTCTAATTGAACTCTAACGGCTAAGTCATCGCCACTACTCTCGTAGTTCTGCCACTCAAACTTCCAGTTAATCTCAGAAAGATCATCTAGCAAAATAGCGTTCAAAAAGAAGTTAAATCGTTCTTCACTAATGTCTTCGGGTAGCAAATAGTCTACTAAATCGCGCACTAGTTGTGCCGCATTTGCAGGGTCGCTAATGTGAGCAGGATCAGTAACATAAGCCATCACATCCAACTTCACTAGTTCGTTTCCATCCCGATCTTGAATGCCCTCAATGAGCTTTTTTGCGTATTCGTAGCGACGGGCTAAGTAGTTAGAACTGATCCAGTTACGATGAAATGTTGGGCTTTGATGATAAGCTGTGTAACCGGCTACTTCAAATGGTTCGTAGAAGTACATCCCTTGATCAGAAAGTGGTGACAATATTCCGTGGTGAAGGGTACTATAGAAAGTGTTTAAATCACCTAGATAATCCGGTAATGGCACCTCAAAGAAGCGATGAATACCAACAATCAAATCCAGAGGCGACTTTATAATTGCCCCCAAATGATCGTCTTCCTGTTCAGCGTTATCTTCATCGTAGAAATGCTGACTAGTAAACAGCGCTTCTAGTACTGGTTTCAGTTCGTAGTCATTTTGTTGCATAATAGCCGCCAGCGGAGTAATAATATTCTGCTCTACTTCTTCGCTAATTTCGTAATAGACAAAAAAGCGATACAGTTTGCGACAAATATGCTGCGCGGTGGCTGCTTGCTCAAATACTATTTCAACTAACTGATTAACTTCATCAATCGCTGCTTCGGCGGTGGCTGAGTTACCGACTACTTCAATAGGAGCAACCGTAGCTCCCTGAAAGGCGGCACTAAATATTTTCGTAGAACTATCGTGCTGACTAGCCACTCCCTGATCGTTGGTGCGTACCCTTGCTTGGGAAATATCTAGTTCAGGATTAATATTGGTAAACTCTTGATCAATATCAAAGCCTGAAAAGACCTTAGCGGCCTCTATAACATCTTGCTCAGTAAACGTAGTGTAATTATCCGGCCCAACCTGTGGTCCTTTTCCGATAGAATACAACTCAAAGAACTCCCGAGCGTAGTTTTCGTTTGGATTTCCCTTACGGTTAAGCTGCCCATCCAGATGGCGCATCATCGCATTGTCCAGACAAACACACTTGGTCAGTTCTTTGAAATTACCTACGGAGAACTGGTCAAACAGGCGAATCTGATAGTAGATTGGTGGGGCATTTCGGAGTCGGTTTGAGATGGTAGTGAAATGCGTATGCAGAAAAAAACTGCTTTTAGGCGCAATACAGGCGTCCGATTTTATAAAGGAATCAATCCACCAAGCCTTAGTCTGATCTATTAATTCATCTCTACCGCTATTAACATCAGTAGGTTTTGGATTTACCCAGCTCGTTCCGGTAACCGGGTCACGGGGAGCTTCCCGTTCGGGTGGCACCGCAAAAAGTCGGCTTACTGCCTCAGTAGGAGTTAGTTGAGCAAATTGGTCAATCTGTGATTTAGTACCTCCGAATGTTGCCCGTCGCAGCAAGTGAGCCGCCCGTTTAACACCTAAGGCTTGAGTATATGTAGAAAGTGAAGCCATAAAACGTCATTTTCACTTTCCTATTCAAATTTGATACTCAGTTTGCCATAAATTTTTATTCTTTTTATAAAAAAAGTACATTTTTATTTATAAGAACTGTAGATATCCATTTTTATGCTAAAAGAAATAATACTTTTCTCAAGAGAATCCCTCCGTAATAGACTTCTTTCTCTTTTTGAAATATTTAATACTCATAATGATTACCCCATAGCTTTTTCAGGCGTTTTCTTAACTCATTCTCTCGGGCGTTCTGACCGGGTTGGTAAAATGTGGTTTTCGATAGAGCATCGGGCAAAAATTCTTGCACGACAAAATTCTGATCGTAGTCATGAGCGTATTGGTAATTTTTTCCGTAGTCTAACGACTTCATTAGCTTAGTAGGAGCATTTCGTAGATCAAGCGGGACCGGAAGGTCGCCCGTTTTTCTTACTAATGCCTGGGCTTGTCGTAAAGCAGCATAGCTAGCGTTGCTTTTTGGTGAACTAGCCAAATAGGTAGTACACTGAGCTAATACAATCTCCGCTTCGGGCATTCCAATCATGGTTACTGCTTCAAAGCAATTAGTAGCTAGGACTAGTCCCGTAGGGTTCGCATTACCTATATCTTCAGAAGCTAGAATAACCAATCGGCGAGCGATGAACTTGGGGTCTTCTCCCCCCGCCAGCATTCGTACCATATAATATACAGCGGCATTCGGGTCACTACCCCGTACTGATTTAATAAAGGCAGAGATAAGATCGTAATGTAGTTCGCCCCCCTTTTCGTAGCGAGCAAGTTTAGTTTGAGCTAACTTAGTTACAACCGCATTGGTAATTTTAACTGAATCGTTCGCAGTATTAGATTCTGAAGAAACAATTAGATCCACCAGATTCAGTAATCGACGAGCATCGCCGCCCGAAAGATTGAACAGTGCTTCTGTTTCCTTCAATTCAATATTCTTAGTTTTCAAGAATTCATCTTGTTGAAATGCACGCGCTAATAATTCTCGCAAATCATCTTCTGTGAGAGCATTCAGCGTGTATACCTGGCAGCGGGAAAGTAGCGCGGGGTTCACTTCGAAAGAGGGATTTTCAGTAGTAGCTCCTATCAGCGTAATCGTTCCATCCTCTACCGCATGTAATAAAGCATCTTGTTGCGACTTATTAAAGCGATGAATCTCATCGATGAACAGAATAGCTCCGCCATACATTTTAGATCGCTGAATAGCTTCACGTATGTCTTTAACCCCCGCTTGAATTGCACTAAGCTGAAAGAATTCTCGTTTTGATTCTTGGGAAACAATGCGGGCTAACGTAGTCTTTCCGGTACCAGGCGGGCCCCAGAATATCAACGAAGCAAGATTACCCTGCTCAACCATTTGTTGTAAGATACCCTGTGGACCGGTAAGATGCGGCTGGGCAACCACATCATTTAACGTTCGGGGACGTAGCCGCTCAGCTAGTGGAATTTTATAGTTCATCATTAGTAATTGAGACGTTACGCAAGTTAGATATTCGCCTAAAAGCAAAAAATAAATCGCCGAACTATCGCTAGTATTGAAATAAGAAAAATACTAATGAACAAATCTGCAATCAGGGAAAAAGTAACACGATTTATTGAGCGACTGACTGAACCTGAAAGTAGTAGTCAGGCTATTGCGTTAAGTTTTTCATTAGGCACATTGATCGCTATTCTGCCGACTCCCGGTTTTGGAATTTTTATAGGTTTGTCACTTATTCTCATCTTTCGGATGCTGAATAAAATCGCGATGGTTTTAGCTATCACGATGTGGAATCCACTGCTTCAGCTTCCAGTATACTACGTTAGCTACCGACTCGGAAGTTTTTTACTCAACAAATCAACGCCAGAAGTAATTGAAGAGTCTTGGATAACACTCTTCACCCATCATACTCAGTCATTTGTGTTAGGAAATAGCATACTGGCTGCCCTAATATCCGTACTTAGTTATATTGTAGTATTACAAGTCACCTCCTACTACCGCAAACGCAAAGCTATCGCGGAGATCATCAGTATTTATCAAATACCATCTGAAAGAGTGCAGTCAGCTTAAGAAGCTGTTTGAGTTAACTCTTCTTGTTTCTTAGGAATCTTTTTCCGCCACTCGTCGGCTTTTTTTCGCACCGTAGCGTAGGCTACGCCACTCAAAAAGAGCCTAGATTGACAAAAAAACCTCTCCTAATAAATCAAAAAATATAACTTAAACAGCTTCTAAGATCATTAATCTACTCTCTCCAAAACCAGTCCTTTTACTTCCCCCACTTGGCTGCCAGGTACCTGTTTAGCCGACAAAGAAATTGTTTGCGAGCCAGCTTGTAGAGAAATATCACCAAGGTATATTTTTGCCCAATCTTTTTCGTAGACTTCTATCCTTTTAACCCGGTCGGGGCTAGGAATGCCTGCGGGGTTGAAGGCGGTAGATAATGTATCAACCAGTGTGTTATCACTAGCCTCAAGTTGAATAATTGCACCTGTGTCGGACTCAGGTACGGTGTAGGAAAGATAGACTTGATAGGTAAACGGTGATTGCACCTCTACGTCCCAATGGATTCGGTCGTCAGGACTTGTCCAGTTTATTAGCCAATCGTGAGCCCAGCCGTGCCCTTCTTTGAAAGAAATATTTCCTGAAAAGTAACTTTCGTGAGCAGGAAGCACTACTTGGCTTTGCTCCTTAAATCCAACAGGAATAATTGCCATATCAACTGTTTCTGATTTCATTTCATCAAACCACTCATTGTAGACAGCCATCAGACTATCGTAGAGCTGAGGAAACTCCTGACGCAAATCTTCGGACTCATCAGGGTCTGATTGAAGATTATACAATCCAGTGTATTCAGGGTAATTCACTAGTCGATAGGTATTCGTTCTGACTGCGCCTCGCTGCGGCAACAGTTCCCGGCCCGATTGCTGAAAGAAAAGCGTACGGTCAGGAATTGTCGTATTGGCTTCCATAAGAGTACTTGCTAAATCAACTCCATCGATTTCCCGATCCGGTAGCGATAAATCGCACAGCCCAGCTAGGGTTGGTAGCACATCAATATGAGCGGCCAATCCCTCTACTACACTTCCTGCTGGAAGGCTTGTTGGCCACTGTACAAAGAAGGGAACGCGGGTTCCTCCTTCGTGAGTTGAGCCTTTAGTTCCGCGCATACCGCCGTTGTACCGACTGCCGTTGGGACCGTTATCGGTTAAGAAGATGACAATCGTATTATCCCGAACACCTTGGTTTTCCAGCGAGGACAATAGTCGTCCTACATTGGCATCCATATTTTCACACATCGCGTAAACTGCCGCCAGCTTGCTCCGCTCGGTTTCATTCGACATGGTATCCAACTGAGCGTAGTAGTTGTCAAAGTACTGGTCAGGGACTTGAAATGGACCGTGGGGGACGTTGTAGGGTACATAACAGAAAAAAGGTTCATCGCGAGGCTGCTCAATAAACTTAATGGCTTCATCAGTAAGCACATCAGTAATGTAGCCTTCGGTAGGAAACGGCTTACCATTATTTTGTAAGGTAGTATTAAAGTAATTGTTCCAATGACCAGCACAGAAGCCAATAAACTCATCAAATCCCTGTTGATTAGGATGAAACGGAAAATGTGCCCCGTTGTGCCACTTACCAAAACAACCGGTAGCGTACCCGGCGGACTTAAACATTTCAGCTAGGGTAACTTCTTCCGGATTCATATTCTCCAGACCGTCCGTTACCCAACGAGTACCTGTCCGCAAATTATAGCGCCCTGTAAGCAAACTAGCCCGAGTGGGTGCGCACAGTGGACTCACGTAAAAGTTTTCAACCTGTACTCCGTTACGTGCAAAATCATCCAACACTGGGGTTTGAATTATCGGGTTACCATGTACGCCAACATCGCCCCACCCCTGATCGTCGGTCATGATGAGCAACACATTAGGACGGGATTTCACTTCAGTTGTTTCTTCCGGTTTAGAAGCGCAACTGAGTAGAATTAGCGATAAGGAATAGTAGAAAAAATTAGCAAAGCGCATAGTGTAGTAAATGGATAATTGAAATTGATGGATACAGCGTATAGTCGACAAATTAGCTAAATTCAAACATTTTGGTAGCTTTTGGAGTATTTACTCCGCCAAACCTAGAAAATCATGAAGCTTCTTCGTTCTATTTTTTTCCTCAGCTTTCTTTTAGTATGTAGTTCTATTTTAGCCCAATCTAGTCCAGATGAACTGTATACTGATTTATTTCGGGCAGTACAATTAG
>CAKZPJ010000405.1 GCA_937138955.1 uncultured Flammeovirgaceae bacterium
CCCGGTTGGCTTCTAATCGGGCCAGCTTTCTCAGCACGTCAGCCTCAGTATCGGGCATAGATAATTCTTTAGCCCCGGTCAAAGTAGGAAGGAGGTATTGTTCGGCGCGGGCGTATAAGTTTATTCGGGAAATCTCACTATCTGGTCGGTTCTCGGCTCTCTCGAGATATAAGTCGCCTAAGCCCATGAGCGTGCCCACTTCGGTAGTCTTTGCGTTATGACGCCGACAGTACGCCAACGCAGAATCCAGAAAAATTTCAGCTTCAGCATAGTTTTGGGTCTCGGTATAAAGCAAACCGAGGTTCAGTTGAGTAGTACCTATTCCCGAGGGATTGCCTAATTGCTTATGAAGGCGTAGCGCTTTCTCATAAGCATCTTCAGCCTGCTTGAGATCGCCCTGTATTTTGTACAGACTTCCCAGGTTATTGCTGGTGCGAGCCATGCCAACCTGGAAATCTACTGAATCATATTCCAGTTCAGCCTTGACGTGATATTCCAGACTTTTAACGTAGTCACCTAGATGCTTGTAGGTCAAGGCTATGTTGTTATAGCAGTTCCCAATCAGAATACCATTTTTATCATCCAGTAGTATAGAAATAGCTTCACTAAATGACTGGACTGCTTCCGCGTAGCGATCTTCGCCCAGGTAGCAGGCTCCCTGGATATTCAGTGCCTGAGCGGTAAATCTTTGGTCACCTATTTTCTTTCCAACGACTACTGCTTCTTCGGCCAAAGTGGTAGATTGCTTGGGGTTCTGGCTTTCAACGGCGTTAGACAGCCTTAGTAGCGTTATGGCGTAGTCGTAATCTTGCTCTTCAAACTGTTCTAGTGCATTGCGTAAGCTATCGATCTTGCTCGAAGGTTGAGCTATTAAATAAAACCCGCACAAAGTACAACCCAGAAAAATAGTCAGACTGATCAGTCGTCGCATAGTGATTGGTAATGGCCTGATAAAGCGTGATTAACGAGCTTAAGGTAAGAACAATACCCGGTAGTAGCTATTCAGATAGGTTGTAAAGCTACGAATTTGCGATATGCAGTTAAACTCTTTGCCAAAAAATCAGTAGAGTATGTACATTAGAACCGAAAACAAACTTTTATGCAAAATTTAGAAAATAAAGTTGCCTTAGTAACCGGAGGAAGTAAAGGCATTGGCTACGGAGTGGCTGAAGCCCTGATGAAACAAGGAATGAAAGTAGCCATTACTAGTCGCTCCCAATCGAGTGCTGACGAAGCTGCCCAAAAGCTCAATCAAGCCGGCCAAGGACAAGCCTTAGGGTTAGAAGCGGATGTGCGAAGTATGGAATCGCAGCAGCAAGCAGTAGATAAACTACTCAGCGAATGGGGACAGTTGGATTTAGTAGTAGCCAATGCTGGTCTGGGACACTTTGCCTCCATTGAAGATTTAACCCCTGAGCAGTGGAACGAAACTATTGATACGAACTTAACGGGAGTATTCTACAGTATCAAGGCTAGCTTAGATGCTTTGAAGAGTTCGGAAGGATACATTATTACCATTTCTAGTTTGGCGGGCACCAACTTCTTCGCGGGTGGTTCGGCTTACAACGCTAGCAAGTTTGGCTTAACCGGGTTCACTCAATCTGTAATGCTCGACTTACGGCAGCACGGCATCAAAGTATCCACCATTATGCCGGGTTCAGTAGCTACCTACTTCAATGATAATGAACCGAATAGCAGTGACGATTGGAAGATACAAATTGAAGATTTGGGACAAATGGTGGTAGACTTGATGCATATGCATCCGCGTACGTTGCCCAGTAAAGTAGAAGTACGTCCTAGTAAGCCACCTCAGAAATAGCAGTTAAAACAATTACCGTATTGCAAACTATTGAAGTTCTCTGGTGGATTTGCCTACTGCTGGTCGTTTATACCTACGTAGGATACGGAATTGTACTACGCTTGTTAGTTGGCATAAAAAGACTAACTGGTAGAGAAAATAACCATGCTGACAAACTGGAATACTTTCCAGAGGTAACTGTAGTGATTGCTGCCTACAATGAGGTGGATTTTATTGAAGAGAAGATTCAGAATACGCTTCAGCTCACCTATCCACCGGATAAGCTTCAAATAATAATTGTAACTGATGGCTCAACGGATACTACCCCCGATATTGTTCGCAGCTACGCTGAAGTAAAGCTGCTGCATCACCCTGAACGGAAAGGTAAAATTGCGGCGGTACACCGAACCATGCGGGAGGTACGTACGCCTATCGTTATCTTCACCGATGCCAATACCTACCTGAACCCCGAAGCTATTCAGAATATCGTGAGCCACTACCAAAATCCAGAAATTGGTGGGGTAGCGGGGGAGAAAAGAGTGTACATAGCCGAAAAAGACTCGGCCAGTGGAGCAGGAGAGGGGTTCTATTGGAAGTACGAGTCAGCACTGAAAACTTGGGATTTCGAATTGTACTCGGTGGTAGGAGCGGCGGGGGAGCTGTTCTCTATTCGTACTGAACTGTACGAGGATATTCCGAAAGATACCATTATTGAAGACTTTTATCTAACGTTGAGAATTGCTCAAAAAGGGTATCGTATTGCTTACGAACCGGATGCATTCGCGCTAGAAGGCCCATCCGCCTCAGTGAAAGAGGAGTTAAAGCGGAAAATTAGAATTGCGGCTGGAGGCATTCAGTCCATCGTGCGATTGAAACCCTTGCTAAATATTTTTCGCTACGGTATTCTTAGTTTTCAGTACATTTCTCACCGAGTTTTACGCTGGACGGTTACTCCGTTTGCTTTGGTACTGGTTTTATTCTTAAATATCTTTCTCTTTCAGGAAGCTCTTTTCTATCAGTTGGCTTTATATGCGCAGATTCTTTTTTACTCAGCAGCCTTAGTCGGTTATGTTCTAGAGAATAAATCAATCAAAGTCAAAGCCTTTTTTATTCCCTACTACTTCTTCATTATGAATTATGCTGTGTTCCGAGGAATCATTCGATATGTAAAGGGTAGTCAATCAGTCACCTGGGAACGGGCCGAACGATCGAGTGTTCGATAGCTTTAGTGAAATTCTACTACGCGATCAGTAGATTTTTTCTACCTTTGGTCTATGCCCGTCATGACCACCCATACGGTAGAAAATTATCTGAAAGCCATCTTCCACCTTTCTCGAGAGCAAGCAGAACGGGTGTCGACTACCCAAATTGCTGACCACTTGGGTGTAAAGTCTTCCACAGTGACTGATATGATTCGTAAGCTGGAAGAGCAGCAATGGGTAGAATACACCAAATACCAAGGAGTAGAGCTGAATCAGAAAGGTAGAGATATTGCTCTCAGTATTATTCGAAAACATCGGTTGTGGGAAGTATTTTTAGTAAAAACGCTGGGGTTTGCCTGGGACGAAGTGCATGAAATCGCTGAGCAATTAGAACATATTGAATCAGAGAAACTCGTCAATTGCTTAGATGATTTTTTAGGAAACCCCAAAGTAGATCCGCACGGCGATCCTATTCCCGATAAAGATGGAGTGATGGATGGCGGCGAGACTCGTCTTCTTTCAACCCTATCAGTAGGTGAAACCGCTAAAATCGTCAGAGTAACGCAAGATGAGCCTAGCCTGCTGAATTTCTTGTCTCAGCAAGGGCTAAATTTGCAAACGCAAGTCCGAGTAGATAGTATATTGGATTTCGATCAATCCATGATTCTACAAATAGACGAGCAACTTGTCAGTGTGTCAAATAAGGTGGCTAGCCATATTTTCGTTAGTGCGATGTAAGGGATAAATACTGATTAATAACATCAGTCACATAATCGCCCGTGTAAGAGCCATACCAGTTAATACTGCGAGTTTCCCGATGATTGAGATGGTAGTGATCCGAAGGAATGAGGTAGCCAATGTATTCTCCGTTAAAACTGGTGACAATAGCCGGATTCGTTTCTTCATCGATACGGTCATACAGTAATCCTGAAAAATCGCCGGGAGTACCTGCCAGTGTCAATTCATTCAACTGTAAAAAGCTGACGGTAGGGGTATGTTCTCCTAGAAATTGTCGGAACCACAGTGGACGAACCCGCCAATTTTTAGCAATTCGTAGTTGAGATTCACCCAGTGGAAGATCAACCTCCGCAAATCCTAGCTGGGTTACCGAGTCATAGGGTAAGCTATCAATGGCAGTTAATAGCGGTGAGGCTAAACGACTCGCGTAGGCTTGTAGTTTTTCGTAAGAAAATGGGCCAACTCGGTGGGGGCTATGGCTACCCACTGCCCCCGCGGCGAACATAGCAAAGTCTATCACAGAATCACTTTCCAACTGCCGCACCAGTTCACCCGGATAGTCAGCCGAAAGGTTCTTTGATTTTGAATCGGTGAAAGTAGCGTGAGCTGAAAAGCTACTGAAGACTGCCCGAGTGCTATCTTGTCGCTGAAAGTAAATTGCTCGTAAGTAAGGCTCTACGGATCCACCACGAATTAAGCGATTGTTGACTAGGGAGTCTAGCGCAAACTGGGCGTAGGCAATCTGGCTAGGTAAAGCTTGCTCATAAGCATCACGGAGCGAAGCTACTGTCTGGCTTACTAGTAATTCAACTAGGTCAGGGTCATACCCACCGGAAATTAGCTCGCGACCCAACCCCCGTTCCCAACCTCCGTAGCCTTTATGGGTGTGGGTAGCGCTGAAGTAGACGTAATCTATTCCTACATCTGATAAAGCTGCCTGTACCTGCTCAACAACCAATGGAGGAGTCAGCATTAGATCATACGATACGATGCCCACCGCCATCGCACCTAGTTGCAGTACTATTGAGCGTACCCAAAGCGAATCATGCACCTGCTGGTAGTCTCCTTTCCAGCCGTAACCCATCAGATGAGCAGGTTGAGGTGGAGTGATGTTCCGCTTACTCCAGCCAGACTTAAACGTACCTGTTTGACTTAAAGAAAAATGAGAACTATTCAGCTGCTGTAGTGCTGATTGGTAATAAAGCTGTTCAGAGAGGGGCCGATAGTCGACTCGCTGGAAGAGAACAAAAAAAGTAATGAAGCTAATAAGTATTCCTCCGGCAGTTGCCCCAAGGATTTTCCGCCCTTTCATGCTACAAAGGTACGCAAAATGCGGTAAGCTTAGCCAGTTTGTAAAGTAGAAACCTTGGCCTTCGGTAAAATACTACCGCTCAGGTATAAGTGGTAATCGTCTAGCAGCAATGCCATCGCGATTGACAAGTTCAGATACTCCTCCTTATTCACTCGCAGGTGAATTTGATGGTCGTTCAATAAGGAAAATCCAGGTTGAACCGACATGATTGCAATCTGACTGCCATTCTGAGAGATAATACTTTTAGACCCACCCAAATGGTAAACTTCTAGCGTACTATTAATCAACTCACATACCCAATGGCCAATCTGAACGGGGCGAATGGTCACCATGGGGCGATTGACTTCTTCGAGCAGATAGTCGTGAGAGAAAAGAGATTGTTTTCTTAATGAAAAGATAACCTGACCCGAAGGCGTTTTACCAACATGCCGGTGCCAATGAAGACCAATAGGACGAGCTATCGTCAGATACATATCGCCTTCAATTCGCGCTCGCCGCTTAGTCCAGGGCCACGGTGATTTCCCACTGACGTGTACATTATGAGGATATGCAGTCATCTCGCTATTATATTGAAAAATCTAAAGTAAAGATTAAAAAATATTACTACTATTTCAATAATTTCGCTTATCTAAATTTCGATACTGAGTGAGTAGTTCTTTAGCAGTAAATGATCTATCTGACTTCAATATACGAAGTTTTTTTAATAATCTAAACCCTGCTTCTTCGGCAGAAACTGGCGGGTAGAAATGATCCCGAGTGTAGTGAATATACTTCAATACGCGGAATCCATCCCACCAAGCAAAAAAACGCTGACGAAATACCGACCACGAACGGGTGCTGGTCAGCAACTGGTTCCACACTTGACCAAACTCTTGACTTTTAAGGAAGCTTTGAACTGATTGAGGCAGCTGATCTAGGTCACTAATATCATACTGATACCAATGGTGGATCTGAGTAGTAAACGTTTTTAAATCTTCAAAAGATTGTGGATGGTACAATGAGTGATGATGACTGGATTGAGCTAACCAATCCAGTTGAGCCTTTCCCGTGCCAAACGGTACCCGGTTAGAGGTGCGAGCCGAAGGGTAAACCGTGGCAGCTGTAACTTGAGTCAGGTTGCCCAATGGGGCTACTTTATGCAAAAAATAGAAATCTTCTCCGGCTTTTCGCCGATTCATTCCTCCGCTTAATGCGTAAGTAGAAGCTTGGCAGCCCATGCAAGAGCCTACCGTATGAAAAGCATGGGGAAACCCAGCGTATCGCAAGCCACTGATGTAGTAGCGCAAAAATAGTTCGTAATAAATGATGCCTTGCTGTAGTTCCGTATGCTCTATCTGAGATAAATCATGCTCGAAGTAGGCGGTTACCACCGAAGGGTTATGAACGAGCCAATCTTGTTCTACAGTTTGTAAGTAGTTGGTAGATACTACGCAATCAGCATCCAGGTTCATAATCAATCCATCGTAGCCAATGGAAATAAAACGGCGGAGAGCTTCATCCATACCAATTTTGCGAGCCAGTCCTACTCCAGCGTGCTTAGGAGGTAAATCACCAATATGAATAATCTGGCAGGCGAGAAATGAGGGTTGCTCTCGCTCGATCCAGTAATTAATCTGCTGCTCACTTTTTCTGTTTTGATGCAATACCTCACTACATTCACTTGAGCTACTATTGATTATAATCAGTATTTCTACTGGGAATTGAGGAGATTGATTAGTGGCTAATGACCGGAGCGTAGCTACTATATCAGGTTCGTCGTAACAGGGAATTACCCAAATAACTTTGGTATCAGGATTAAGGCGGCTCGCTAGTTGAGGCGGGTAGCATTTAAATCTTTTGAAGTATATTTGACCAACTGTCTCGATACGTGATTGAGGCATAGATATAGAGCATTCCTTTTTCTATTTGGCAAAATTTGATTCAAATTCAAAATGAAGTATGGTACAACATAAAGTAGAGTTATCAGTAACCTCTAGTCAAGCCTGGTTAGAGACCGTATTAAGTGATTTTAATCAGTTTTTGCAAGATCATGCCGATTGCGAACGAAAAGCTTCGGCTATGGCAATGAGCTTTGTTGCTAAATATCCCGAACGGCACGAAATAATTCCCGAACTAATTGAAACTGGCATTGAAGAGTTAGAGCACTTTCAGCAGGTTTATCAACTAATGCAACAGCGAGGAGTGTCTTTAGCGGCGGAGATGGCACCGGATCTTTATATCAAGCAACTGATGGCATTGGGTCACGGGGGGACGCCTCAAACACGCTTTAGAGACCGATTGCTGTTGGCTTCACTAATTGAATGCCGAGGGTGCGAACGGTTTAAAATGATAAGCGAACACGTAGAAGATGCTGAACTACAGCGATTCTATAAGGTGCTTTGGGCCTCGGAAGCAAAACATAGCCATAACTTTATCCATATGGCACTACGCTACTTTGATGAGGGTGAGGTGCTTGATCAATTAGATCAATTAGTAGAAGCTGAAGGTAATATTATTCTGAATTTGCCTTTGAAAGCGGCACTGCACTGATCTAGAGAAATCAGCTACTTATTAAAGAACCCATCAATAGTTGCGGGTGTGTTCTCCATAGTTACATTAGCTTGCTTGAAGCGAGAGCGAATATCATTGATATAACACCAAGTCTCTTGCACTTTTCCTTGTTGTATGGTAGTGATTAGCACTGCCTCTCGATCTAATGCTAAGTAAAGATCCTTCTGTTTGCGGAGTTGAGCTTCCTGCTCAGCTTTAGAGAAAAGATAAACAGACAAGATCAGGAGTATGAAAATGCAAAAAACAAGTAAAATAGTAGTCATATAAATAACATTTAGACAGTAATAAAGGTAGCCATAGCTATTACTATAAACTAATATAGTATTACTTTAGAACTTACATAATACGAGGTGTTATAGTAAAGTTCATTTACTCAAATAATCTAAAAATTATACTATTCTAACATTGTTGATTTTTATTTACTTGGTATTGTCGGGTGATATACTAGCGTAAAGGCAAAGAAAATTTAAAGTAAAATGCTAAAACATACACTTACCACAGAAAAACAAAGCAAATTTCATACGATCGTCCAAAGGTGAGCAGAGAGCAAAACAGCTTACGTTTAGCTCATTATCACCCTTAAGCGAAGGTTTCCCCAACTAGTCAGAACTGCTTTTACCTCTAATCTATAGAGAGTTATCAAAAGCTGACAAAAGTCAGAAATTGGGCGAAGAAAAGTCATGGGGGCATGAGCTTAATTTATCTTCTTTTGATGGTATAAGTTATTCGTAGAACTTAACTCCTAATTACCATTCTATGAAACGTACTAATCTAATCTTGATACACAAAGGTTGAACCATCCAGGTATTTACAATACCAGAGAAGTTTCCTATAATCTAAATCAAGCAGAGATAGCTGCGTAGCTTAGCTGTATTAGGTAATTGAATGGCTGAATCTTTATTTGTGAAACTTTACAACTGTTAAACCTATGAACTTTGATCTGAATCAGTACGGAATCGACGTAAAAGAAATTTTGAGAAATTCGAGTGTACCTGTCCTATATGAGATTGGCCTCCGACACGAAAAGGGAACCGCCATCTCCGATACCGGAGCATTGCTCGTTTATTCTGGCGAAAAAACTGGGCGAAGTCCGAAAGACAAACGCATCGTTCGTCACCCCGATTCTGAAAACAACCTTGATTGGGGTAAGATCAACATTGAGTTAGACGAACACACCTACAAGGTGAACCACGAGCGGGCTATCGATTATTTGAATACCCGAGAGCGACTTTTTGTAGTAGATGCCTTTGCCGGGTGGGACGAAAAATACCGACTTAAAGTACGGATAATCTGTCATCGAGCCTATCACGCACTGTTCATGCAGAACATGTTGATTATGCCCTCTGAAGAAGAGCTGGAGAATTTCGGTACTCCCGATTATGTAATATTCAACGGCGGAGGCTTCCCGGCCAACCGCTATACGTCTGAGATGACTTCTAAGACTAGTGTTGATGTGAATCTTGAAGAAAAGGAGATTGTTATTCTGGGTACTGAATACGCGGGTGAAATGAAGAAAGGGATCTTCTCTATCATGAATTATCTCATGCCTCTTCAGGATGTGCTACCCATGCACTGTTCAGCCAACGTGGATGACGATGGCGATGTTTCGGTTCTATTCGGACTTTCAGGTACCGGTAAGACTACCTTAAGTGCTGATCCCAAACGAAAACTAATCGGAGACGACGAACACTGCTGGACCGACACCGGGGTTTTCAATATTGAAGGGGGGTGTTACGCCAAGGCCATCGACCT
>CAKZPJ010000406.1 GCA_937138955.1 uncultured Flammeovirgaceae bacterium
TGAAACGGTTATTGTCTGAGCTTTTCGGCATCGGTATTGTAGAAACAATAGAAGATTTCGGTACCCAAGGAGCGCGCCCAACGCATCCTGAACTGCTTGATTGGCTTGCTTTACAGTTTATAAATGAACACAATTGGAGCATAAAGAGCGCACTCAAGCAAATGGTTATGTCGGCAACCTACCGGCAAGCATCGGAGGTAACGCCCGAATTACTAGCCGCTGATCCACGTAACCGACTATTAGCTCGGGGTCCTCGAGTACGACTAACCGCCGAGCAGATTCGTGATCAAACCCTAGCAGTGAGTGGGTTGCTGAGTGAAAAAATGTATGGTCCTAGCGTAATGCCTCTCCAGCCTGATGGGGTCTGGCAAATTGTGTACAGCGGCCTAGAATGGAAGACCAGTGAGGGTGAAGATCAACATCGTAGGGCACTATACACCTACTGGCGGCGTACCAGCCCGTACCCTTCCATGATTGCCTTCGATGGACCGAGTCGGGAGTTCTGCGTAACCCGTAGAATTGATACCAATACTCCGCTACAGGCATTAGTTACGTTAAATGATCCGGTATTTGTAGAAGCAGCTCAGTCACTAGCTAAACAGATGCAGCAAGCCGGAGAAGCCCCGGCGGACCAACTTCGCTTCGGTTACGAGCAAGCGATTATCAATCCGATAGAACCTAAAAAACTAGAGCAACTAAATACATTATATGCAGAAGCTCAGCAGTACTATCAGAAAAACCCCGAAGAGGTAGTGAAGATGGCGGGGGAAGAAGATGCTGAACTAGCCGCGCTGGCGGTAGTAGCGAATGCTATTTTGAACCTTGATGAATTTGTGACAAAAGCCTAACAACCAATGAATATATATCAAGAAAAGCAGTATCGCGAGTCTCAAGTAGAAACCCGTCGTCACTTTCTGAAGAAATGCACCTCTGGGTTGGGCAGCGTAGCGTTAGCATCAATGTTTGGCTGTAATTTTGATAGTAGCTCGGTAGCACCAGCTCCAGTTAATTCTTTGCCGACTAATCCGATGGCTCCAGGCTTTTCGCATTTTGCAGGTAAGGCCAAACGAGTAATTTATATGCACATGGCGGGTGCCCCTTCTCAGTTAGAGCTATTTGACTATAAACCCGAGTTAGAAAAACTGCATGCCAAAGACTGCCCGCCCTCATTGCTGGAAGGAAAACGCTTCGCCTTTATTGAAGGAGTGCCTAAGATGTTGGGACCTCAAGCGACTTTCCACCAACGTGGAGATAGCGGAATGATGATATCGAATCGGTTGCCTCACTTAGCGACAATGGCCGATGAGATTACAGTAGTAAAATCATTGCACACCGATGAGTTTAATCACGCACCGGCTCAGCTTTTATTACAAACTGGGAGTGCCCGACTGGGGCGACCTAGTTTTGGCTCTTGGGTTACCTACGGACTGGGTAGTGAAAACGATAACCTGCCTGGTTTTATGGTGCTGGTCTCGGGTGGCAAAACCCCGAGTGCTGGAAAGAGCGTGTGGGGTAGTGGCTTTCTACCGTCTATCTACCAAGGAGTGCAGTGCCGCTCAAAAGGCGATCCGGTACTCTATGTCTCCAATCCCGACGGCATGAGCGGCGACTTGCGAAGAAAAACCCTAGATGCAATCAATCATATCAACCAGCAAGAGTATCAGAAAGTAGGCGACCCGGAAATCTTGACCCGAATCTCGCAATACGAAATGGCATTTCGGATGCAAACTTCTGTACCGGAAGTGATGGACATTGAAGACGAACCGGAATACATTCATCAAATGTACGGCACTAAACCCGGTGAGGCCTCTTTTGCTAACAACTGCTTGTTGGCTCGCCGTCTAATTGAGCAAGGGGTGCGGTTTGTACAACTCTTCGATTGGGGATGGGATTCACACGGTACTGGTAAAAGCACTGCTTTGGAGGCTGGGTTCAAGGATAAGTGTAAAGAGGTAGATCAACCGATGACTGCGTTACTTAAAGATCTCCAGCAACGGGGATTGCTAGATGAAACACTAGTGGTATGGGGCGGAGAATTTGGTCGTACACCCATGCAGGAAAACCGCAACGGGAAAGTGATGCCTTTTATGGGACGAGATCATCACACTGAAGCCTTTTCTATGTGGATGGCCGGAGGTGGACTGAAGGGTGGTTATACACACGGTGAAACCGATGAAATTGGCTATTACGCAATTAAAGATCGCGTACATATCCACGATTTACAGGCGACAATGCTGCATTTGTTAGGTATGGATCACGAAAAGCTTACTTACCATTTTCAAGGGCGAGACTTCCGTCTGACTGATGTGCACGGTAAAGTAGTTAAAAAAATTCTGGCCTAGGAGGTCATATAGCGTTCGCTCTAGTGATTGCAGGTAATACCTTGTACTTTACTATCAACCTGGAAGCATCAGGTATGAACATTTACCTAAGGTGTAGAACCGATATATTACCTCTCAAAGTATGGCAAACTAGCTAATCTGAAGCTTTCATTGACCGGTAGTAATAACTACGCTCAATGGGTTCAAACCAAGTTTAGTCAATAGTTTAAATATTAACTATTGTACCTGAATTTCAGGTGCTTTATGCTTTTTAGACTCTAATGACATATTTTGCTGCTGTTCGTAAAGGCGATAAGTCAATCGGTCATCCGGTAGTTCAATATCGTCAAATGTTAATGCCTGATCTTGCCTGATATCCCTTTTCAAAACTACACCATCGGCAAGGCCAATGGGCAATAAATTCTCGCTTTGGCGAACTGAACTATTTTCACATTCGCCGTAACAGCAATACCCTCCAATGCCATCCAGAGTCTCACCTGCTTTCAAATCTTTTTTAGCAATTGAGACTACCTCAACCACCGGTTTTCCAAGAGGAATCATTACGGGGTCGTTGAAGTGGGCTACCCGGGCAATTGAACTAGGAATCTCTAAAGGACAAAGATGGTACGGGGCATAGAAGCTATAAAGTGGGCCTTTTCCCATCTTTAGATAATTTAGATAATCTCTAGACATAGAATCTTCGGCTGTAGCGAACACATAAACACCGGGGCTTGGTTTTGGTCCTACTATGTAGTCGACAATTCCACCAGATTCCCGAAGTTGGTCAACATCATAGAATGAAGTAAGGTCATCAATATGTTTAGTAGAGCGGTGAGCACTCATTCCTCTCCTACTTACTCCCATTCCAGTAGAGTTCGCTACGTTGGCTTGTTCAAAGTTAACTTTAGTACCATCGGTAAAGCTAGTAATCATATTGGGGCTGTTTTTCACCCGTTTAGCATAATCAGCCATATCTGATGGGTTTTTATGCCGATCTAAGAATCCCTTAATGTTTCCACAAACCAGTGGTTGTAACCCTAAGCCCTTTACAAATCGGTATTGATTCATAATTACACCTGGCTGATCGCCATCACTCTGGCTATAAATTACCCCGGCTTGATCGGCATAGTGCTTAAGAATAGGACCTAAGGTTGCATCAACTTCAGGATTAAAAAGTAGTATGGGTTTTTGGTATTCTATGGCTGTTAACACCACTTGTGTAGCATAGTCAATAGTCCCTGTTGCTTCAACTACGATGTCAATTTTTGATGATGCGCACAGAAAGGCCGGGTCTGGGCAGACCGAATATTTATTTAACTCAATATTAATATCAATGGCTTCAGGATCGTCAACGTAGCTTATATCATTAATTCCAACTTGCTGGTAGCATTGCGCAGCGTTGGATGTAGTACGGTTGGCGATTGCAGCAATCCGCATACCAGGCACGTATCGCTCAATTTGGTTGACTAGTCCGGCAGAAATAAATCCTGCTCCGACCAAACCAACTTGGATGGGATTATCAGTATTTTCTCTAAACTGTAAAGCGCTGTCTACTAAAATCATATTTGCTCTAATTAGTAATAGATATTTCTAGAATAACTTCTAGAAGCTGTATGAATTAAACCTTTTTGTTCCTTATGGATCTTTTTCCGCTACCCTTCGTCTTTTTCCCGCACCGTAGCTTAGGCTATGCTGCTTGAAAAGAGTCTAGATTGGCAAAAAAAATTCTTTAAATAAATCAAAAAATATAACTCAAACATCGTCTTAAATTTTCTTGACTACAATTGTAGCTAGGTACCTTCTCAAGAAAAGTGGTGTATGATTCATTTTGATGAATCACAAGACCGTATTATCCGTAACAGGAACTCCCTTGTAAATGTATAACCGCATCAAAGATAAGTACAGAGGATTAAAAATAAAAAAATTGTGTAATTTTTTATTAAAAAATTTACACAAAAGAACAGATTGTGCTCTGAGAATTGTCTGCGTATTAGTTTTATGAATATTTAATTCGACAAAAGGCGCACCTATCTTCTTTTTAAGGTTAATAGTAAATCTATAGGGTATAGTGCGAATCAACTGTTCACTCATACATTTACATTTTGGTTATCTTTAAAAAAAAAGTAATTTACAATGGTTGGATATCTTAAAAAATCATAGATATTACTACTCATTGGCTTAACAACAATTTATACCTTGGAAACTCCTGATATTGTTCTCTTTTTTGGTCGCTTTCACCCCATTATTCTTCATTTGCCTATCGGATTTTTGGTGTTGGCATTTTTGCTGGAGCTGCTCTCACGTATAGAACGCTTTAGCGTTTACCGGCCAGCAGTCGGCTTAGCCCTTTTCTTGGGAGCTGCTTCAGCGTTGGTAGCGGTTATATTGGGCTTAATGCTTGCCGAAGGCGGTGGCTACGGTGAAGAACTGCTCGATTTACACAAATGGCTGGGTATAGCTACGGTAGTGTTAGCTATTGTAGCATTTCTGTTGTATCGGAAACGGAGCAAGCAAGAAAACCCAACGTTAGATAAAGCCTATGTTTCTACCCTCTCATTGATGGTACTGGTGCTAATGGGAGCGGGTCACTACGGCGGGTCATTGACTCACGGTTCCGATTACCTTACCCAATACATGCCGAATCCACTGCGGAAAATTGCTGGTCTTCCTGAAAAAGAGAGCAAGGAAGTTAAGCTGATTACTAACCTGGAAGAAGCGGTCGTATACGAAGATATTATTCATCCCATTTTAGATTCGCGCTGTGTTTCCTGTCATAACCCCGACAAGAAAAAAGGTGAACTGATGATGCATACCGCTGATGCGCTGTTGGCTGGCGGTGAGAACGGTGATATTTTTGTTCCAGGTGATCCTGAAACTAGTGAGATGTTAGTTCGGGTTCATCTCCCCGAGGAAGATGATGACCATATGCCGCCCGACGGCAAATCGCAGTTGACTGACGATCAGGTTACGCTGTTAACCTGGTGGGTCGCTGAAGGCGCATCCTTCGATAAAACGGTAGCTCAAATCACCGTAGATGATGAAACGCAGTTAGTTTTAAATACGCTGCTTGATCCTAATGCTAACAAAACAGAGGTAGAGGTTCTGTTGGCCTCGGAAGTAACTCCCGCTGATGAGCAGTTAGTAAATACTATTCAGCAACGAGGAGTGATGATTATGCCGCTGGCAGAAGAAGTTCATTGGCTTCAGGTAAATGTGCCCCGGTCTGCTTCGGCCGATTCTCTGATGAGTGAATTAGGTAAGGCTGCCGAGCAAATCACTTGGTTAGACTTAGGTAATACAGCTACTACTGATGAAGCGCTAAAAGCACTTTCTTCATTTAAAAATTTAACTCGTTTGCACCTAGAGAACACTCAAATTACTGATGCTGGACTAGCTGCCGTCGCGGAATTACCGTACCTAGAATATCTTAATCTTTATGGTACTAAAGTAAGCGATGAGGGCGTTCAGCAACTAGCTCAGATGCCCAACCTACGAAAACTCTACTTGTGGCAAACCCAGGTAACCAAAGAAGGAGCAACCCAATTGCAGGAGGCCAATCCTGATTTAGAAATTAACATGGGAGTAGAAGAGTGGGGCACTGTAAAAGCTGATAGTGCGGTAGCTATGCGCTAAGTAAAAATGGCCTTCACAATTCAACCTATAATAAGGGACATTCCATTATTAAACCAATTGGCTCAACTCTCTATCCGACAGTTTAGGGGTAAATACTATTCTTCTTAGTAAGTAGAAAGCTCACTGAAATACTTATGATTGATACTCGGTAGTTACCGACGGGACGTACTATGCAGTGGAGAAAAGTAAGCAAATAGTAGCCTGCGTTGGGTGGAGCCATCGGAAAACCCCTTTTGGCGGAGATCAAGCTAGAGAACAGTTGGGTTGCGGGTCTCGTGATCCAGCAACAGGTTCAGCCGTTATTCGGGCATATTAAGTTCTCCCAAACTGGACTCGTAAAGACATTGCCCGTTAACTTCTTCACTATTACGAGCATCAAGCACTTTTTGTAGGCTTTAGTCAGTTTGAACTTACCGCTACGTTGAGTGGCTATCCTTTTTATTCCCGCTACGGTTACCAAGAGACCGGAGAGGTAGCTATGACTTTGCCTGATCTTATCTCTTTACCCGGAATAAGGACGGAAAAGTATTCTTAGAGCTTAAAGTGGAATCGCTAAAAGAACTTGTATATACAAGTTCAATTTATACCTTTGTAGTGATACTCCTATTATGAGAACTCCTCGCTATAAACAGCTCCATCAACAACTAAAAGCCGATATCCTTATCGGACGTTATGAGGAAGGGAATCTGCTGCCTTCGGAAAATACTCTGAGTGCGAAGCATAGTATGACCCGAATGATGGTACGGCAAGCGTTAAGTGCTCTTGAGCAGGAAGGTTATATTACCCGTCGGCAAGGGAAAGGAAGTATTGTTTGTGCTCATCAGCCTGCACTTGGACTACTTTCTTTTCGGGGTTTCTCGGAGGTAGTAGGGGAAACTGAACATTCAGCCACTTCTCAATTTCTTAGTAAGCCTCAACTCATTAAATGGAATGAAGGTTTCTTTTTTGACCTATCGGAAAATGAGCACCAAGCCGGATGTATTGCCATTGAACGCCTCCGGCAAGTTGACGATCAACCGGTGATGCTAGAATATACGTACCTGCCTAATTTAAATATTCCTGAATTTTGTCAGAAACAATGGGTAGATAGCTCACTGTTTCGCACCCTGTACCAACATTATCAACTGGAAATTACCAGCGTAGATCAGCGTATCCGCGCAGTAACTGCTAAGGTAAAAATTGCCGCTCAACTGGATTTAGATGTAGGCACGCCTATTCTACATATTCACCGAAAATACGGTACTAGCCGACAAGGTTTTTTTGTATACAGCTCCCTGTTTTGCAACACCGAGCACTACGCTATTGGCAGTATTATACGATAACGCATATTATTTATTATCCATCATCAATTGAAAAACTATGGACAAAATTACTGAACTCGCCAAAATGATTGACCACTCGCTACTGCACCCTACTATGACCGACCAGGATTTGGAGGAAGGCTGCAAATTGGCTAAAAAGTATAATGCTGCTTCGGTTTGTATTAAACCCTACGCAGTTCACAAGGCAGTAGAATTACTTAGAGGTTCTGACGTAGCGGTAGGCACTGTTATCGGTTTTCCCCAAGGTAGCTCTACCAAGGAAGTGAAAGTGTACGAAACTCAACAAGCCTGTGAAGCCGGAGCTACCGAAATTGATATGGTGGTGAATATTGGGAAAGTTTTAAGTGAAGATTGGGATTACGTAAAGGATGAGGTTAAAGCGATAACCGTAGAAAGCCATAAACATGGCGCTATTGTAAAGGTGATTTTCGAGAATGATTTTTTAGATAACGATCAGCATAAAATCAAGCTATGTGAGATTTGCAGTGAGCTAAACGCTGATTTCGTGAAGACGTCCACGGGCTACGGTTTTGTGAAAGGTAACGATGGAAAGTATTCTTATCAGGGAGCTACTCACCCCGATCTAAAGTTAATGCGGGAGCATAGTGCTCCTGAAGTTCAGGTTAAAGCCGCCGGGGGTGTTCGCACGCTGGACGATCTTTTGAAAGTGAAAGAACTAGGGGTGACTCGCATTGGGGCTACCGCCACTGCCACGATCTTAAACGAAGCCCAAAAACGCTTTGGCGATGGTAGTGTTGCTATAGAAGAAAATCCTAAAGAAGATCCTAGCGGCTACTAAGTATTTACCTACGACAACCTAATTTATGGACCTATCGGCATCTATTGATGATTTGATCAGTCGTCTACAAGCGTATGAGGTAAATCCGGATGATATCCCTGCTTTCATAGGTATAGATGGCTACATCGATAAAATTCAAAAAGTAGTTCAGTCACAAGAAGGAGCGTCTCGTATTTACTATTCTACTATCGCTGACCTTGGGGCGCGTATTCAGCAAGCAGCGGGGTTAAGTGCTCAACTGGAGCTGGTTTCTCAGGAGATAAAGTTAGGTGGAAATGCCCCAATTATGGCTCATGCCTTGGCTTCGATAGGCGTTTCCAATTACTGCTTAGGAAATTTTGGTGCCCCCAAAATCCATCCTTTATTCAAGCAGATTCATTCTCAGAGCAAACTGCTTTCTTTGGGGTTGCCTGCCGAGACGAATGCGTTGGAATTTGATGACGGAAAACTGATTCTTTCGGAAGTAAGTCCGTTTCAGTCTATTAATTGGGATTATGTAAAAGAGACTATTGGCTTATCAGAGCTAGTAGCGTATTGCCAAACGACTAAATTTATTGCATTGGTAGATTGGTGCAATCTGCCCTTGGCTACTGATATTTGGAGTGGAATTCGGCAAGAATTATTGCCCCATCTAAAAAATGATCCTCGCCATTTTTTCTTTGACTTGGCTGATCCTGCTAAAAAGTCTCAGTCTGCCATTGAAGAGGTACTGGAAGTGATTGGTAGTTTTAATTCTTACGGAACCGTCACGCTGGGATTAAATGAAAACGAGGCTCGGCGGTTAGCGCGCACGATTGAACAACAAACCGGAAAAACTGCTGGGGAGGAACTAGAAGAAGTTTGTTTATTCATTTACGAGAATATGAATTTGACAAATTTGTTGGTACATCCGCTAAACCGTTCTATTATTGTAAGTCCCCAGGGTATTCACACAATTCCCGGACGATTGGTCACCAAACCTCAAATTTCTACCGGGGGTGGCGACAATCTGAACGCTGGATTTTGTTTTGGACAACTGGCTGGATATTCTTTAGAAGATTCGACCTTACTGGGGATGGCAACTTCGGGAGCTTACGTGCAAAACGGAAAAAGCCCGAATCGCCCGGAATTGATTTCGTACCTATTAAACTGGAAAAACAACCTATGAAAACCTTGCAAATTGGTGTAGCTGGCCTCGGCTTTATCGGACCCGCTCACATTGAAGCCCTTCGTCGTATTCCCAACCTGTACGTAGCAGCTATTAGCGATATGAACGCTGAAATCGCCCAAGAAAAAGCTGATCAACTGGGAGTTTCGGCGGCTTACGGCAGCTACGAAGAACTGCTAGCGCACGAAGGTCTGGATTGTATCCACATTTGCACTCCCAACCATTTGCACTATCCCATGGCGAAGGCTGCCCTGGAAGCGGGAATCAATGTGGTTTGCGAGAAGCCTCTATCTATGACGATTGCTGAAGCAGAGGAATTGGTAGAGCTAGCGAAGAAAGTTGGATTGGTCAATGCCGTACACTTCAACATTCGTTACTACCCGCTAGTACGCCATATGAAAGCTATGCGAGAGAATGGTGATTTGGGAGATATTTACTCCGTGATTGGTACCTACCTGCAAGACTGGCTATTTTACGCTACCGATTATAACTGGCGACTGGAACCACAGTATTCCGGTGATTCCCGAGCGATTGCCGATATTGGTTCTCACCTGATGGATTTGATTGAGCACGTGACTGGCCTGCAAATCAAAGAAGTGATGGCAGATTTCTCCACTGTGCATCCCACCCGAAAGAAACCACTGAAGCCGGTAGAAACCTATTCAGGGAAGATGCTAAAACCGGAGGATTACGCTGATGTACCTATTGAAACGGAAGATTTTGCTACCGTGTTACTTCGTTTTAGTAATGGTAACAAAGGATCGTTAACTGTCAGTCAGGTTTCCGCCGGAAGAAAGAACCGTATCAATGTAGAAATTGCCGGATCCAAGAAAACGGTAGCTTGGTGTTCGGAGTCGCCCAACGAAATTTGGATTGGTGAACGCGATGTACCAAACGGGCAACTGATGCGTGACCCGGCTCTGGTTGATGGAGCAGCTTCTAAACTTGTCTCATTCCCCGGCGGTCACAACGAAGGCTTTCCCGACACGTCTAAACAACTATTTAAGCAAGTGTACGAAGCCATCCGTAGCGATAAGCAGGAAACGGATCTATATCCAACCTTTGCTGATGGCTTACGCGAGCTTTATTTAGGTGAAGCCATTGTAGAAAGCAACAAAAAACAGGCTTGGGTAACGATTTAGGTTAGCGTAAGAAAATCCCCCTTATTCCTCCCCGGAACCAGTCCGGGACAGGCTCTTTAAAAAGGGGGAGATGCTACTTGCCGCTATTTGACTGACTATAGATTTTCGTAACCATGAGACTTTTTTTTGGATGGTCCTAAAAAAGTATTGGCTTGCAGGATAAATAGCAGTTTGGGTTTCCCCCCTTTTTTCAAAGGGGGCGCAAAGGAATTTAAAAACGGTAGACCTACTCATTAAAAACATTAGTTACCATGCAACAATTAGGATTTGTTAGTGCTATTCTGGCCGAAAAGCCCTTTGAAGAAGTAATTGACTTCGCTGCTGAAAATAGGTTTGCCTGCGTAGAAATGATGTG
>CAKZPJ010000407.1 GCA_937138955.1 uncultured Flammeovirgaceae bacterium
GAGACCTCACACCAGTACTCAAGAACGGCGAACGGGCAACCTTCCCCCGGATGCTCACCTGGCACTATCCACACTATATGCCCCGGCAGGATATGCGCCCATCTAGCGCTATCAGGATTGGGGACTACAAGCTTATCCACTGGCACGAGTCGCACCGGATAGAGCTATATAATTTATCCGATGACATAGGCGAAGTAAACAACCTATCGGCCAGCCAGCCTGAGGTAGCCGCGGGACTGTATGAGCAGTTAGACAACTGGCGAAAAGAAATAGGTGCCCAGATGCCCGTTCCTAATCCTACCTTCACCCCCAAACATGCTGAAGAATGAATACAACCCACCTTCTATCAATTTTTTATGCTCTAATTCTACTTTTGCTAGTAAGTACCAACCATACTTTTGCCCAGCAGTGGGAAGATATTTCACAACCTATATTTGATGAGATCGGAGCATTGGATACCACCCAGGATGTGTTAAGCCGAGGGCTGGGCACCCTAATGTTCTTACCCCAGACCGGTGAGCTGTTGGCCGTCACTAACGGGATAAACCATCTATTTGTAAGCCAAGATCAAGGTAGCACATGGGCTAAAGTAGATGAGGCACAGCTTAGCGGCCGATGCTACGGCGGCTTTAGCACCAGCTACGACCCTGAAACCCAGCGATACATTATTTTTATGATCGCCCGGGCAGACAGCTTATCAGCTACCAGCCTGATGTACTCGCCAGAAGAGAAGTCTTTCGAGCACTTTACCGAGCCAAGCCATGTAAAACACGATGCCTGGACCTGGGGTATGCCCGACTGGTCAGGAGCAACGGCCGATGTCATCCTGGGCAAAGAGCACCATGCTTGGGTCAAGCTATGGCTTAGCACCGATAAAGGTCAAAGCTGGCAGCTGCTAGATTTTGAAAGCCGCAACCCTGGGGTTATTAATGACTCTATCTTTGTCGCTGGTAACGATGACGGTATGTACCGCAGCACTGACCAGGGAAAGCATTGGGAGAAAATAAATACCTGGAAAGTCACTGGCAAAAATCCAATCAAACATAAAGGCAGTTTTTATTGGACTACTGACCAAGGTATTATCGCTTCGCAAGACCAAGGCAAAACTTGGAGCCTACAAGGCGAATTACTGGAGGGCGCACTTTGGGGTCCTTATTTCGGTCAAGACCAGCACCACATGATGGTAATTAGTCCAGAGGGATTTTTTGTTACCGAAGATAGCGGTAAGCAGTGGCAAAAAGTGGTAGGTTATTTCAACATCCCGGATAGCAACAGGCAGGGTAGTTACAATGTTACCCACCCTACAAATAGCTATGGTTGGGACTGGAGGAATGGCTACATCTATGCCGCTGGTTTAGGCGGGAGAGCATACCGTTTTGACATTAAATATGGATCTAAACTGTAATACTATTGAGATATCTACTGCTTGCAATCAGAAAGTTTGTACTCGCATTTTGGTATTAACACCTAGTGCTTTATCTTTCAGTCATTATCGTTAATTTATACTATTTGGCGATTTTCTAATATAAAAACTTCCAGACTACCTAACATATCTGCTTTACAACCTATGTCTACTCCTCCGAATAAAACCTATTGGTACCTCTGCGTTGCGGCAGCGGTTCTGCTGTCCATTATTACCTTCACTCCGTTAGTCATTCCCAAAGGGGTTTACGAACCCATGTTGTGGGGCATTCCCTATACACTGTGGGTTTCATTTTTTGTTATGATTTTATTCGTCATAATTACCTACATTGGCACGCGCGTGCATCCTGGAAGAAACGATAAAGACGCCGACTAAGCTAACTACTACTATGACAACCTGGATTTTTATCATTGGCTCTATTTATTTAGGGATGCTGGCGTATGTAGCAACCCGCTCCTTTCGCAGTAACAAATCGGCTGAAGACTACCTGATGGCCGGATCAAACATCGGCGTTATTCTCGGTTTCCTCACCTTTGCGGCTACCCTATTCAGTACGTTTACTATTCTAGGAATGCCTGATTTCTTTCGGAACAATGGTATTGGAGCGTGGATATTTCTGGCAGTATCCGACGGGGGAATGATCTTTCTAATCCTTTGGTTTGGGTATCATTTGCGGAAAAAGGTGAAAGAAAAAGGTTTTCAGGGAATGTCGGGCTTGTTACAAGACTGCTATGGGAACAAGTTGGCAGGTTATGTGAGCTTCGGCGGAATGTTCATCTTTCTAGTACCTTACGTAGCCATTCAGATTCGAGGCATCGCTATTTTCTTAACCGCTGTTTTTCCCGAAGCACTACCGCCCTGGGGTTGGTCGATGGCCATTATGGGAGTAATGTTACTTTATAGTGAAATTGGTGGGTTGAAAGCCATAATGCACGCTGACGCCGTTCAGGGTTTAACGCTTCTCGTGGTAAGCTGGATTATAGGTATTAGCTGTGTAGAGCACTTTGATAATCTAAAGGCGCTATTCGCCGAGGTACAAGCCAGTAATCCGGAGTTGCTTTCTACGCCTGGCCCTAACGGTTTGTTCACCCCGCAGTTTCTGATTGCCTCTTTTCTGGTAATTCTCTGTATTCCGATTACGCAGCCTCAGTTGGCTATTCGATTGGTGATTTTGCGGAATCTGCGAACCACTCATATGATGGCGGTAGCCGTCGGTATTTTTGCCATTCTGGTGATTATTCCTACGATCTTCATCGGTTTGTACGGAGCCGTTCGCTACCCCGATGCTAGTACTTCTGACTTTCTCTCGCAAGTATTGCTATACGAACAACCCGGAATTATTGCCGCCTTGGCGGTAGTAGGGTTACTAGCGGCGGGGCTTTCTACTACTGACTCTCAGATTTTTGCGATGGGTACCGAGCTTCGCTCTTTGCTAGTGGGAAGTGAAAAATCTAAACTCACTAAAACAAAATTAGCTATCGTAGGCTTTGCCGTGGTAGCCCTGATTTTTTCTATCTTAGCGAGTGATCAACTGGCATTGTTAGCTCGAGTTAGTTTTGCTGGCACCTCCATGCTTGCCCCTATGATTTTGGCAGCGGTGCTTGCTCGCCACAAGCTAGGTATAGAAATTATTTTTGCTACCGCATTAGCACTGCTAACATTCTTGGCATCACTACTGGGGGTTATTCCTGCTTCAGTAGGGCCTATCCGACTCGATTTATTTCTGTTGATTACTCTGGGGGCTTTCGTGCTAATTTCCAATAGGTTACGAACCTAAATCTACCCCGATTTCACTAATTTTTTAGACAAAATTTATATTTATTATAACCTTACCGTGCCATTTTGTCGTTAGAATAGTAGTGTACCAGACATTCTGTCCGCTGTTTAGGGTGGATAATTAGTGTTGGTACACCATTTGTGAAAGTAAAAGTAGAGTAAAACAGAGGAGGTTTATTATGAAAAATATGTTAAAGGACTTTGTCCATCAAATAGATACAATGAATACCGTGGGTGGTGGCACTACTGCTACTCGAGTAAATATAGCCAAGGAAGTAGATAGGCTGATAATTGAAGTGAGTGCCCCTACTGTTCATAGCGATTCGTTTAATATTTATCTGCGCGGAAATCAACTGATAGTGTATACCGTGCTAAATGATGCGGAAATGATGGAAGAACGGGAAAACTCAGCGGCTCGTCATACAGTACCTATGTTTAACCGAATGTTTGATGTTCCCCCCCACGTTGATCGGGAGCAAATCGATGCTGTCTTCGAGGATGGCTACCTACGGGTAATTCTTCCGTTTAAAGAAGGCGAATCAGCCGAGGTGAAGCGCATTGATATTCGCGAGTATTAATTTGCGATAGAATCAATTTGGTAAGCAAGTTTATTGAGCGGGATGAAATATTCATCCCGCTTTTTTTTGTCAGCAGTCACAGAACGTAGCTGCGTTTGTTCAACTTTAGTACTTATTCTACTCTCAACCCTTCTACTAAGTTAGCTTTGGATACTTTGCCGATCTGGGTAAAGATTACCGCGGATAAGACGACTATTAAAATTAGCACGGATATGACAACGCTAAATATATTTACTGGAGCATGATAGGTGTAAACAGCATCGAAGAAGAAATCAGTAATGAAGTAACTTAAAGGAGCACCTATACCTAAGGCGATAGTAAATAGTAGCACGTACTGCTTCACAATAGTAACTGTAATTTGTCGCCAGTTCGCTCCGAGTACCTTCCGAATACTAAACTCCCGTACTCGTCCCGCAACGTTAAGGGCAACCAACCCGAACAATCCTAAGCTAGCCAACAGTATAGCTACGAAAGCTACTGCCCGCCAAAACATTCCGTGCATGGCTATCTTCTCAAAATAACTTCCCCAAACATCCTCTTGGTACCCTCCCTGAAAAGGGGTTTCGGGAAAAAACCGAGCCCACGAATTACGTAAAGTCGCGTAAGCCTCGCTTTCTGAACCCTTCTCTACTTTCATTGATAAAAAGTGATAATCTTGTTCGGGGGCTAACGTAAATAAGGTAGGTTGCATGGCGTAGGAAAAACTGTAGGGATGAAAATTCTTCACCACTCCGATGATTTCGTACTTGGCGCTGTCCATCTCAATAAGTTCCCCCACTGGGTTTTCTAAGTTTAGGTTCTTAATAAGCAATTCATTGGCAATGACTGCTTGTCGGTCACTTTCGGAACGTTCCCTAAACGAGCGACCAGCGGTGAAATTTAACCCCATAGTCTCAAAATAATGGGCGTCTACTGATAACTGATCTACTTCGTACTGACGGTCAGGTTTACGCACAACCGCCGTAGCGTGACTTTGGCCCAAATGATGATTTGATCCTGAAATTGATATAACTTCGGGGTTCTGCATCAGCGAATTTTTCAGACGCTCAAATGCTGAGTAATCAGGTACGTTGGTGTAAAGTGCTCCGACCGGTTGATACCCCCAACTACGATTAGCGATATACGTGCTGTTTTTAGTAAACATTACCGCGCACACAATAAGTAGGCAGGCCAGCCCTAGCTGAATGCCTAGCAGTACCTTGGTCGTAAAATTCTTTCGCCCAAACTGCAGCGATCCTTTAAAAATAGTAACTACATCAAACCGGGCAATGTAGAGGGCCGGATACAATCCCGAGGCCGCTCCGGTGAATAGTAGAACCACAATCAGGAATATCCACAGCGTATGATCTATCAACCGGAATTCCATGCTAAAGTCATTGATTTGCTCAAACCAGGGGATGATAACCGTAACGGCCAGAAACAAGCCTAGCAGCAAAGCAAAAAACGTAACCAATATATTTTCAGCTAAGAACTGAGTAATGACCATCCGTCGACTAGCTCCAATGGCCTTTCTTAGTCCGATTTCTTTCAAGCGCTTGGCTACCGAAACAATAGCCATATTAATGTAATTAGAACAGGCTAACGCTAGTAAGATTAATGCTAGGATGGAGAGTATAATCTGGGCTTTATAATTACTGCTATAGTACGGACTAGAGATGCTATTGCGGATGT
The DNA here is from genome assembly GCA_937138955.1 of uncultured Flammeovirgaceae bacterium. Taxonomy (GTDB): domain Bacteria; phylum Bacteroidota; class Bacteroidia; order Cytophagales; family Cyclobacteriaceae; genus Tunicatimonas. Next base: position 5,449 of record CAKZPJ010000407.1, read on the forward strand.
CGCCCGAGTTTTGGTAAAGGGTAGCTAATGGTTCAAAAGCGAACGAGGCGATAGCCCAATCCTGTTCAGCCTCGTTTTGTAGTTGCTTATACTTTTTCATGTTTTGCTCAATAGCAGCTATATCGGTTGGGTCACTGACTTGGATGAGCGTAGCATCTACAAATTTTCCCCAATCTTGAAAGTTGTAG
>CAKZPJ010000408.1 GCA_937138955.1 uncultured Flammeovirgaceae bacterium
GTTAGACAAGTCAGTAGCTTCTTTCGCTCAATCATTGAATCGATTGTCTGATAGTGATACTACGGTTCAGAAAGTACTCGCGCAGATTGAAGAAGCGGATGACCCGAGTTACAATAAACTTCAGCAGCAGTCAGAAAAAGTGCGGGAGAAAATCAAATCGCTTAACGATGCTGCTAAGGGGAAACGACCTGACAAGCAAGTAGGAGCTTGGCAATCGTTTGAAACTACGGCTTACTCTAAAGTGTCGGATGCCCGTCAGGCATTACAAGCTCGCTTATACATGCCTTCATCGCAAGATAAAATGTTAGTGCAGCAGGCCGAACAACTAGTAAATGATTTTCAGCAGAAAGTGAAAGCGTTTTATACCGAAGATTGGCTCAACTACCGCCAAGCAGTTGAGCAAGCATCGCTGGGTTTCCCTTCGGAAGAATGAATGATGAAAAGCGTTAGAAATAATGAAACCAAGAATTTCATACACAATATGGTTTAGCCAAAGAAATGGCAGCAGTCTGCTTTGTGAAGCATTAGCCTCAACCGGTATAGCCGGAAAACCAGGCGAGCACTTTCTTATGCCAACTAACACTTCTTGGTTTGATTTTTATCAAGCCAGAAACTATGAGGAATTACAGCAAAATCTTTGGCAAGTAGGAATGACCGCTAATGGGGTTTTCGGAATAAAAGTGCAAGCTCCCAAAAAAATTAATGACCCAAGAATTGATGAACTGGCAAAATTTCCAGGTATTAGTAAATCTCAGCCTACCAACTATGAAGTTTGGGGAAACGCATTTCCCAACGGGAAGCACATCTTTTTAACAAGAAGAAATAAAGTAAGGCAAGCTGTATCTTGGTGGAAAGCAATTGTTACTGATGAGTGGCATCGAGAAAGTGGAAAAGCATGCACTTACCCAGTAGCTAATATAAAAGGGCGTTATGATTTCAATGCAATAAGGCATTTGCTCCTAGAAGCTAATTTTATAGAAAATCGGACCCAGGATTTCTTGAACGAGGGAAAAATTGCTCCACTAACGATTGTGTACAAAGACTTCAATAAAGAGTACGAAGAAACTGTACGAAGAATTGTTGATTTTCTAGGGATCGCTGAAACATCGTATTTGATCGAGAAGCCATACTATGAACAATTAGCTGATAAAGTATCAGTCGAATGGACTGAAAGGTTTAGAGTTGAAATGCAACAAGATTGGGAAAAGAAAATCTGGTAGATACTGCATATCTTGCCAAGCACTTCAAGTAGCGAGGCTATTTTTCCAAGAATTAGAAATCTAACCCGTATATTGCCCGCAAAATAGACGCTGTCAAAAAAGTAGACAGAATATAACGTCTGATTCTAACCAAATCTGAAAAGACTACTACATGCAACTTGCTACCCTTGATTGGCTCATTGTCGGTGCCTACTTCCTATTTGTCTTAATTGTTGGACTAGTCGTATCCCGAAAAGCTGGCGATAATGTATCCGAATTTTTTCTATCGGGTCGTAATATGCCCTGGTGGTTGCTGGGGGTTTCAATGGTGGCGACTACCTTTTCGGCTGATACTCCTAATTTAGTTACTGGTTTGGTCCGCGTAGATGGCGTAGCGGGCAACTGGGCTTGGTGGGCTTTCTTACTCACTGGAATGCTCACGGTGTTTGTTTTTGCTAAACTATGGCGGCGTTCCATGGTGCTGACGGATGTTGAGTTCTACGAATTGCGCTACAGCGGGAAAGCTGCTGCTTTTCTTCGGGGTTTCCGAGCGTTATATTTAGGTTTAGTGTTCAACGTAGTAGTAATGGGAGCGGTATCGTTGGCAGCGATTAAATTTGGCGAGATTGTGCTCGGTCTTCCTGGTTGGCTTACACTGCTTATTGCAGGTTCAATTACCTTGGCTTACAGCACTTTTGGAGGATTAAAGGCGGTGGTTATTACCGATTTTGTTCAGTTTATATTAGCCATGATTGGCTCTATTTGGGCCTGTATTTATTTAGTTAACCACGAGCAGGTGGGCGGTCTTACTAAGCTATTATCCGATGAAAGAGTGCTGGAAAAAACTCAATTACTACCCGATTTTTCGGATCCATCGGTATGGGTGCCGATACTGTTAGTTCCCTTAGCGGTACAATGGTGGGCTTCCTATTATCCTGGTGCAGAACCCGGCGGTGGCGGTTATATTGCTCAAAGAATGTTTTCTGCTAAAGATGAGCGCAATGCTATTGGGGCTACTTTATTTTTCAACATTGCACATTATGCATTACGACCTTGGCCCTGGATTTTGATTGCGTTAGCCTCCATCGTCGTATTCCCGGAGCTAACCGATATTCAGCGCGTATTTCCAACTCTTTCTGCCGATAAACTAGGTGATGATGTGGCTTATCCGGCCATGCTTACCTTGCTACCTGTAGGATTGTTGGGACTAGTAGCCGCCTCACTTATTGCGGCGTTTATGTCGACCATTTCTACCCAGTTAAACCTGGGTGCCTCGTATCTGGTCAATGATTTTTATCAGCGTTTTATTAATCCTAACGCTACACAAGGGCAATTAATTTGGGCTGCTCGTTTAGTCACGGTGTTTTCGGCTTTTCTCGGACTAGGGTTGGGATTACTTCTTACAGATGCCAGTCAGGCGTTTGATCTACTATTGCTTTTGGGCGCTGGAACAGGACTGATTTATATCTTGCGTTGGTTCTGGTGGCGAATTAATGCTATGACTGAAATCATAGCCATGATTGCTTCGCTAATTATCGCAAGCTTTTTTACCTTTGCTGATCACGGTCTTGAAAGCTGGCAAACCATTGTCGTCGGATCAGTACTTACGACTATTATCTGGATAGCATCGGCTTTCTTGACGCGCCCTACCGATGACGAGACACTCGTTAACTTCTCCCAAAAGATCAAGCCTGGTGGCAAGGGATGGAATGCCGTTGTAGAGAAGGCAAAAGTACAGGGAGTAGCTTTAGAAAAAGAACCTGGTCAGTTACCCTTGGAGCTACTTTGCGTACTAATTGGGAGTATCACTGTATACACTGCGCTGTTTAGTACGGGCAACTGGATTTATGGTAATGTTGGTTTAGCCAGTATTTTCACGGTAGTTGCAGTTGCCGGTGGAACCTTTCTCTTTTGGGCTTGGAAGCGATTGAGAACGGAATGATGGACGGGGGGTTGGGAGCGAAGGGCTGGGTGGATCGGAGGCTAGAATTTAACATTGAAAGTAATACGTGACCAGTGACGAAGGACTAATGACTAAAAAGAAAAAAACCGCCCAAGAATCTTTCACCACTATGACCGAAATGGTCTTTCCAAATGATACGAACGGGTTAAATGGTTTGATGGGAGGTAGGCTGTTGTATTGGATGGATATTGTGGCGGCAATAGCTGCGCAGAAGCATGCCAGTAGCTACGTAGTGACGGCCTCGGTAGATAATGTATCGTTCTCTCATCCGATTAAAATTGGTAACGTCGTTACGTTGAAGGCAAAAGTTACCCGGGCTTTTAATACTTCAATGGAGGTACATATTGAAGTTCAGGCCGAAGATGTACCAAGTGGTCAGGTAGTTGAGAGCCATCGTGCGTTTTTTACGATGGTGGCGGTAAATCTTCGGGGGCAGAAAACAAAAGTGGCAGAACTAGTGCCTGAGTCGGAAGATCAGCAGCAGCTGTTTGCCGGAGCCCTGCGTCGGCGTCAACTACGACTGGTGTTAGCTGGACGGATGAAGCCGGATGAAGCGAATGAATTACGTTCAATATTTGATATTTCAGACCCTAGTAAAGAATAACTAATACGCCAATGCTTGAATCTAACGTGGATTTTCTGCCATTTTTCTTTCAGGAACCGGTTTACGTGGTAGGCGAAACCCAAGAAGAAACAACATACCAACCGTTAGGAGGAAATCGCTGTAAAATTCTTTTACTTGTTGAAGAGCCAGAAATAATTCATGTGTCTGATTCTGGCAAAGAATTGTTAGAGAAAATTTTGCTGGCTCTAAAGCTTTCGTTTGAAGATGTTTGCTTGGTAAACGTTAGTCAGTGCAAAGCACCCGACCAATTGGCGAGTAAATTAGATTTTAAAACGTGTTTATCCTTTGGGATGCCGCCCGAAGCTTGGCAGTTTAGCAACTTTTCGAGAAAGTATGAGGTTATAAAGGACGAATCGGAACGAGCGTTCTTATGGGCTGATCCATTGTCAGAGATTGCGACTGATGTTGAAAAGAAGAAATCACTCTGGCTCAGTTTGAAAACGCTATTCCCAACCGAATAGCTCAATGACCAAATTTAAGCAGGCACTACACTTTTACTTTGTTCAGGATGCAAAGCTGGGCGAACGCTGGTTGCTCGTATTGGGAGTACTATCAGCAATGGCATTTCGGCAGTATTCCGAACCTGTTGTTCAGAATACGAATTCTTCCATAGAAGAAGCCTCATTCATTCCGCGAACACTGACTAAAAATGATAGCCTACTGCTAATTGCCGAAGCTCAAGTTGGAGTACCCTATCAGTACGCGGGTAAGACTCCCCAGGGGTTTGACTGCTCAGGGTTTACCCGCTACGTTTTTAATCAGTTAGATGTCTCACTGGGTGCTTCATCTTACCAACAGTTCCGAGAAGGGGTATCCGTAGCAACGGAAGATGCGTTGCCCGGTGATCTTATTTTTTTTCGAGGTAGTGATAAAATCAGCCATGTAGGAATAATTACCCGCCGAGAAGTGCAGGCGACCTACTTTATTCATGCCTCTTCAAGTCGAGGAGTCGTGGTGGATCAGCTTGAAACAGAATATTTCATATCTCGCTTAGCGGGAATACGGCGTGTCATCTCATCCTAATTTGCCCTCCAGATCATTTTCTTTTAATAAGGTTTAGGTAATTCCTTACTTGAAGGTGGCTAAGTTGAACTTGGGTTCAGTTTTTGTCATCAGAGGCTTGGATATAGATTCAAGCAGGCATATGAATATCGTTCAAGAAAATGAGACCAACTACTCAGCAAGTGTTGTCTCGATAGAAGAAACGGAGGATCAGCAGCAACGCTGGTTGGAGAATCGGCGGAAGCTGGAAAACATTCACTTTAGCAAATTTAGTGAGAAACAGCTACGTCAAGGAAAAACTTCCCGCATTGATTATATTCTGCCCTACTTTATTTTTGGATTAAAAGCGAGCTTTATGTACCAGCAAGGTTTACAAAATGCTCGTAGTATTGTTATTCGTGAACATGAACTTTATTTCGAGGATTTGCCGAAAGCTTTTGATGGTTACCAGATAGTTCACTTAACCGACCTTCACCTCGATAGCTTACCAGGAATTGAAGATACAATTTGTGAATATCTAGATATTCTTCGGTTTGACGTTGCCGTTTTCACGGGTGACTACCGATGGCACGCCTATGGTGAGTACCAAGATAATGTGCTCAACCCACTTTACCGAATTTTTCGAATGGCGCAGGCAACCGACGGAGTGTTTGTCACCTTGGGTAATCATGATACTCATCACATTTTTCGTCATTTAGCAGAAATGCCAGTACAGATTCTTAACAATCAGCGGGTTCAGATTAAAAGAAACCGCGATATAATTACTTTAGTAGGCACTGATGATCCTCACAATTATCTGACTAACGATGCGGTTCATGCTCTCCAGCAAGCCGAAGGTGAATTTAAAATTGCATTAGTCCACTCTCCTGAATTGTATCAGGAAGCCGCACAGGCTGGTTTTCAATTCTATATTTGCGGCCACACTCACGCCGGACAAGTTTGCTTACCCAACGGCTCACCAATTATCTACAACGTTTCTCAAGGAAAGCACCTAGCAAATGGGCTTTGGAATCATAATGGCATGACTGGCTATACCAGCCCCGGCTGCGGAGTTTCCGGTGCACCAGTGCGCTTCTTCAGTCGCGGTGAAATCACCCGCTTTACTTTACGGCGTAAAAATTAGTTCTTTAAAAAAGAAATGGATGATGGAATGATAGAACACAATTCTCTCATTCATTTCTCATCAATCACAATTCTCTAGTCATCACCCCTAACGCCATGCTCCCAGCACATTACTAATTGTTTCCATCTTCCAACCTTTTCACAACTCTCATTTCTCATTTTCTCTGAACCACTCAGCTACTTTTTGAGTTGCTATTTTGAAAGCCAAAAGTTCTGCTGAGAAGTTAGCAATTCTGAAATTTTCGCTTGTATATTTGAACTCTTGAAGCCACATCAACCTGCACTACTGATTGTTTTTATCACCCTTTAGTTTGATGAATTTAATGTCCATGAAATTATCTGTGCAATCGTACCTACCTTTTGAAGAACGTCACAACGGACCTGATAGTAATGAGATTGACTCCATGTTAGATGCAGTTGGAGTAGGTTCATTAGAGGAATTGATTAGCGAAACCGTTCCTGAGGCCATCCGGTTAGAGAAACCGCTTGCTTTACCCAATGCACTCACGGAGACTGAGTTTTTAGCACAGCTTCGGGAAGTAGCTCAGAAGAATCTGGTGGCAAAGTCGTATTTAGGTCAAGGATATTATTCTTGTATCACCCCAGCTGTTATTCAGCGAAATATATTGGAGAATCCTGGTTGGTATACTGCTTACACTCCCTACCAAGCGGAAATTGCTCAAGGCAGACTGGAAGCACTAGTGAATTTCCAGACAATGGTGATGGAGTTAACTGGAATGGAAATGGCGAATGCATCTTTACTCGATGAGGCTACCGCTGCCGCCGAAGCTATGAGTATGTTTTACGGATTACGGAAGGGTGATAAAAAGCAATCCGCCAAATTTTTTGTAGATGAAAATACTTTTCCACAAACGTTAAATGTACTGCGAACCCGCGCCGAACCCTTAGAAATCGAGTTAATTATTGCTTCAATAGACGAACTAGATATAACTGATAATCAGCTATTTGGTGTGTTGCTTCAGTACCCAGATACTAATGGTGCTATCAACGATCATAGTGCATTAATTCAGTCGGCTCAGGAATACGGAGTAAAGGTAGCAGTGGCTTGTGATCTTTTAGCACTAACAATGCTGACCCCTCCCGGCGAGATGGGAGCCGATTGTGTAGTAGGAACTACGCAACGGTTTGGAGTACCGATGGGTTTTGGTGGACCGCATGCCGCCTACTTCGCTACATTGGAAGAATATAAGCGGCAGGTTCCTGGCCGAATTATTGGTGCTTCAGTGGATAATCAAGGTAACTCAGCCTACCGGATGGCCTTACAAACTCGCGAGCAACATATTAAGCGCGACCGGGCTACGTCTAATATTTGCACCGCTCAGGTATTATTGGCGGTTATGGCGGGTATGTTCGGAGTATACCACGGCCCCAGTGGACTACGAAATATAGCACAACGAACCCACGGATTAACCAAGCTTCTTGATAAAGGTCTACAATCATTTGGTTTGAAGCAGCATAATGAATACTACTTTGACACGCTGAAAGTAACAGGCGTAGAGAAGCGAGTACTGCAAGAGCAAGCCGATAGGTATCTTATGAATTTCCGCTATCTGGCTGATGGAAGTGTGGGTATATCGTTAGATGAAACTACGACACTGGCGGACGTAGAAAATATATTGTCTGCCTTTAAAGAGGCTTTGAACCAGGGTAATTCAATTGATTTGGCTAATGAAGCTGACAATTTATCACTCGACTGGCCGAAAGCACTAATTAGAACAAGCGAGTATCTCCAGCATCCGGTATTTAACAGCTATCAGTCGGAGCACGAGATGTTACGTTACATCAAGCAGCTGGAAAACAAAGATTTGTCCTTGGTTCATTCCATGATTCCGCTGGGTTCTTGCACGATGAAGCTGAATGCTACCACGGAGATGATTCCAGTTACTTGGCCAGAATTCGGACAACTGCATCCCTACGCTCCCGCCAGTCAGACCCCGGGTTATCCGGAGTTAGCTGAGAATTTAAGAGAATGGTTGTGCGAAATTACCGGTTTTGCCGATGTCTCACTACAGCCTAATTCAGGAGCTCAGGGCGAGTTTGCCGGATTGATGGTGATTCGTAGTTACCATCGGCATCGGGGGGAAGGTCACCGAAATATTGCGCTGATTCCTACTTCAGCCCACGGAACGAACTTTGCCAGTGCCGTG
>CAKZPJ010000409.1 GCA_937138955.1 uncultured Flammeovirgaceae bacterium
TAGCTGGGAATCATTGAGGGGTGTTCAGCACCCCATATTTCCCGTTGCACATCTACCACTAATTCTAGCATGGGTCGAGCTTGGGTATATTTCCCTTCCTCCAGATAGAGCAATCCGATGTTGGAAAGCGTTATTAGGTATTCCGGATGTTTTGTACCTAGTAGCTTTTCTTTTATCTTAATCGCAGATTCCAGCATCTTAGCCGCTTTAGGATAATTACCTACTGCCTGGCAAACCAGCGCGTAATTACTCAGTAGATTAGCGTGAATATTGTTCTCAGTTCCATTAAGCTTCTCCTGAATACCGACTGCTTCTTGAAAAAATATTTCGGCTTCTACTAAGTATCCGATATCGTGATATAGTGCCGCTATACCGCTAATAGCAGCTACATAATTAGGACTTTCCCGCCCGGCAGCCAATTTTATGAGTTCTAATGATTTTTGGTGATAAAAGATTGCTGTATCAAATTGAACTAAACCTTGGTAGTTCCGGGCTACATTGCTGTAAATAAAAGCTTTCTGCAATACAGCCCGCTGACTCGGTAATTTTTTCTTACTTAAAACTATTACTGCTCGTTTAAAGTATTGAGCGGCCTGTTCATAACTGCCCTCGTCTTGGTATGAGGTAGCTAGATTGTTCAGCGCGATAGCATACTGCCAAGGATAATCAGTTGTAGTATCTTCAAGATGAATGTGTTGGGAGTACAAAGCACTTGCTTCCTCCGGACTACCGTGCTCTTGATAATACGCAGCCAAATTCGCTAAAGCTACCCAAAAACTGCCCCGGGTATATTCTAATGGGCTAGCTCGGTACTGAAAAGATTTCTCAATAAGGTACCCCCCCTCTCCCACATTCTGGTCAGCCAACGCTATTGCACCTAAATTATTTAATATACTGGAATACGCTTTGGTTACTTGGGTTGAGTCTTGTTCGTAATAGCGACGAGCCATTGCATACCAATATTGCGCATCTTGCCATTCGGCATTGCCCAAGGCGATATTTGCCCGCTGATAGCATAAATCAGTGTAAAGTGTTACCGTTGTATCTCCCCGCTGCTGAAGTGTGTGTAGTAAGTTATCTACTTTCGTTTGATCAAGCTCCCCATTTAATAACCATTGCTGAAATTGGGCTTGTAGTGACTTCAGACTATCAGTTGAGTGAACCTGAACAAGCGTATACAGAGAATCAGCCAAATAATGATTACTAACTGCCTGATATAATTTACCGGCTTCCAATTGAAGTAGCACCAGCGAATCTATTTGTACCTCTGTGGAATCCGCCAAAAATAGCACTCGTTTTAACGCTGCTTGAGCATAGGTAGTATTACCTACCGAAAGATACAGATTAGCAGCATTCTGATAAGCTTCCAGCAGTAAGTCCCCTTTGACACGTGATAGATGCTCACGGCACTTGATTTCCCGAAGAGTATATTCCAGAGCCAATGAGTCTTGATGTGAAAACGCTGCAATCAGCGATAGCAAACGTAAATTATCAGCATATTCAGTGCTTAATACTCCGTACTGCAACTTAGTAGTTTCTAAGCTTCGCCAAGCAATCTGGTAAGATTCGGTAATTTTTCCCTCTTGGTAAAGAGACAGAGCCTGCTGGTAAGGAACTACCTTAGCTTCTTGAGCTAAAATACAGGTGGCCCTAAGTAGTAAAAATAAAGCAAATGCAGTGCGCATCCATTACAGGTTGTCATTCTTTCAGTAAAGGTAATCAGGGGATGTTTAGTTCAATCGCCAAAAGTCCCATTATATAAGATACGCTGGCTGTTGCTCATACTGAAATGATAGCAAAATTCATGAGCCTTCGGGTAGGCAAAACGTATTTCTACCTTTACCTCCAACCCAATTTACGAACTGTTTGTACCTGAAAGCTCAACATCTGGTAAGAAAAAAACAATAAAAATCTTCAAAATGTAAGATCGAGTGAGTTTATACACATTTCTTGTCGTAGCATCTGTATTATTTGTATGTATGTTTACCTAAATTTGACCACCGCATGTACAACAATATCTGAACTAATTCTTCAAACCAAACTGGATATGTTCAAAATCCTTCTGTTCTTACCTATTTTCTTATTTACAGTCTGCCTCTCTCTTGAAGCTCAAGAGACCCAATGGGCCAGTGAGGTACTGGAGGCATCCTCCTCCTACAATCCCCGCTTACTGTTTAAACAGGATTTACAGTACGTAGAGTACGAACCTCGCCAAGCATTGGGCCGTCCCGATGTGCTACCGGGAAACAGCGGTGATAGCCCCAACGCCTGGTTACCAGCTAAACCTGACCGAGAAGATTTTATTAAAGTAAGATTTGATCGCCCGATGAAAATTCAGCAAGTAGCAATCGCTGAGTCTCGCAACCCTGGGGCAGTCTACCAAATTTTCTGTTACGATGTAGGGGGTACTGAATATCTAGTAGCTACGTTGGAACCAGCTCCGATTGCTGCTCAAGGACGGATATTTAACTTTTTTATGAACCCTACTTCGTACGAAGTACAGGCAGTAAAAATTGTGCTTAAGGGCGATGCTGTACCCGGCTATAATGCTATTGATGCTATTGCCATCTCCGGCTCATCGGTGCCCACTGTGGCCGATATTGCTATTGTACCTAATCTCAACCCTGATTTAGCCCTGGAAAAGATCAAGGCTAATTTTGGAGATATGATTAATATCAGTCCCATCATGTCACCCGATGGCAATACCATGTTCATTAGCCGTAACTCGCCCGACAATGTGGGAGGTAAACGCGATATAGAAGATATCTGGTATCTGGAACGTGATCCAAATTCGGGGGAATGGAGTGATCCTAAGAATATTGGCATTCCGATTAATAACAAAGGTAGTAACTACGTAAGCTCAGTAGCCTTAAATGAAGACGAAGGCTATACTTTACTTTTGGGCAATCGGTATCTGGAAAATGGAAAAATGAGGGGCGGAGTATCTATTACCACCCGCCAAGCGGACGGCAGTTGGTCCTCACCAACTCCATTGGATATTATTGATTTTTATAATTATTCTGAAGTAGCCAATTATCACTTGTCTAACGGCCAAAAATACCTACTGATGTCGCTTCGGCGAGACGATGGTTACGGTGAACTGGATGTTTACGTAAGCTTCAACCGAGGCGATAACTCCTGGTCAACTCCCATAAATTTAGGGCAAAGTATTAATACTGCCGATATTGAATCAGCTCCCTTTATGGCTGATGATACAACCCTATACTTCTCTTCCAAAGGATACAGCGGATTTGGAGGAGAAGATGTCTACGTTAGCCATCGGCTAGACGATACCTGGACAAACTGGTCTCAGCCCGAGAATCTTGGCCCGGTAATTAATTCGCAAAATGATGATACATACTTTAACATCTCGGTAGATAAGCAGTACGCTTTTCTGACTCGGGCTACAATTGATAGCTCCGATCTTTTTCAAATATCAGTACCTATTTATCAGCGTATTGAACCACTTTACGTTGTAAAAGGACAAGTATACAATGTGAAAAACAGTATGCCAGTGCTGGCCAGTGTTATTTTTGACAACGTTTCGGATACAGTGGCAACAACCAGTAGTCAGGGAAATACTGACGATGACGGACGCTACGAACTTACTTTACCACCGGGCACCTATGATATTTATGCTGAAAAGCAGGGGTTCGCCACGCTTAACCGTCAGCGAGTTGCTTTAGCCGAGATTGATCCTGATGGCGATAAGTTAGTTTTTCGGGATATTTATATGTCCGATAATCTTTCGGGGTTAGATGTAGCTCAATCTTTATCTATTACCCGCAAAGCAATTGCTTCCGAAGAGGTACTGTTTGAACTAGAGAGTTTCGCACTAGGTAAAAAGGCGTATGCCTACTTAGACAAAGTTGCTGCCTTTATGAATGATAACTCCGATTTAAGCTTGCGTGTGGCGGGGCATACCGACTCATCAGGAACCGATCGTTTTAATCAGCAACTTTCTGAAAAACGAGCTAATTCAGTATCTGACTATCTGACTCACCGGGGCATTACTTCCGACAGGCTTAAAATAGTAGGTTACGGCGAGAAACGTCCGTTAGTTAAAAACACATCAGCTGCTAACCGGCAACTTAATCGGCGAGTTGAGTTTGAAATTATTGAGTAATATGTTATCTACGACTTAACATAAAAAGCAAGAAGCTATAATCTAATTCAATGTATATATTACATTTAGCATATTTTGTATAAAATTTTTAATAAATTTGTATGTTGATATATGTAGCTTAGTGACAATTAATTTGGCATTATGAAATGTCTGCCTTTTATAATTATTAGTTTTTGGACGACTACCCATGATACGATGTCTTACGCTCAACCTGATGATCTGGCTTATCTTTCGGGTAAAATTCTAGATGCACAAACAAATAAGCCGGTAGAAGCAAAAGTAAGGTATGAGTTACGCCCAGTTAGCAATGTAATGGGCATTCGCTTTTTTGATAATCGAGATGGGCACTACCAAATTAATTTGCAGCAACACCGAAAGTACTCCCTGGAAGTGACTGCCGAAAACTACTTGCCTCTATACCTAACATTACAAACTGACGAGTCTGAGCAAATTCCTCAAAATTTGCTACTCAAACGTATTCCGAAACCCGGTGACTATATTCAGCTGTCTGATACAATTTGGTTTGACCGCGATCTTAGCATCGTCCGCCCTGAAGCTCAAGCAGTCATTGAAGAGCTAAAAGCTCTGATGGAACAGTTTCCCGACATGGTGATTCAGCTAGAGGGGCACACTGATCGGGGTGGTAGTCAGTCGTTACTAAAACTTTCAGAAGAGCGCGCCGAAATGGTAAAAGATTATCTTAACGATTTAGGCATCCGTAATCGGCGTATTAAAACCAAAGCCTACGGTAATCGCAAATTAATTACCCAGGGTAATACAATTAGAAGTAGTCAAAAAAACCGACGAGTAGAAATTAAAGTTTTAGATATCTGACGGGCAATACTCCTGAATTAACTTATTAGTTTTTTCACTTCCTTTTTTTAACGCTTGATTCCAAGCTGAACACGCTTCCTCCATTTTTTCTATTTTTTTATACGCATTTCCCAAATAGTAATAAGCCTCTAACGTTGTAGTATCCATCTCAATAGCCCGCTCAATCAGCCGTAGTGCGTCCTCTGGTCGATCTTTCTTTAAGAAAAATAAGCCCTGATTGCGATACACGTAGCTGTTCTGAGGGTCTAACCTCATACTGGTCTTTAAGTCAGCCTCGGCTAAAGTCAACGAATCGGTTTGTAAATACAAATAAGCTCGGTTGTTGAGGAAATAAGGCTGATATGGCTCTAGAGCAAGGGCTTGGTCAAACGCCGCCCGCGCCGAATCGTGCTGTTGTAAGTCAGTATAGATCAAACCTAATACATTGTAAGCATTACTTTCACCAGCGTTTTGCTCAATCGCTTGTCGTAGGTCTCGTTGGGCTAATTCGTAACGTTGTTGATAGTAATATGAAGTTCCCCGATTGACCCAGCTTTCGGAATTAGATGAATCTAGCTGAATGGCTTGAGTAAAAGCCCGCAGTGCTTCGTCGTACTGCTGAAGCCCACTAAATGCTAGACCTTGGCTGAAATGCACGTAGGCTGAATCAGGATAGTAGCGAAGTACCGTATCCAAATCGATTAAACTTTGCTGATAATTACCGTTTAGCTGATAAGAATCTGCCCGATTAAAGTAGGCATCAATATTACTAAAACGCGACTGAATAGCACGGGTATAATCCGTGATTGCTTCGGGAAAACGCCCCAGATTCGTGTAAGCAATACCTCGGTTATTGTAAGCGTCAGCCGCATTTGGATCTAGCTGAATTGCCTCATTATAGTAGCGAATTGCTTCCTGATACTCGCCCTGCTCTAATTGCGCGTTTCCCTTTAATAAAAAACCATCTCGTTGCTGCTCTTTGCTCTGACTACATCCAACGATAAGCAGTAAAACAAAAAGAGGAGAAAAAATGGTAAAAAGTGGAAAACAAAAAACGGAATTAATGTCTAAGTAATATCTAACAATTTGCATTGATCTTGCTATAGTCCTCATACCTTACTTTTTATCTTACTCGTTTCCTGCTTCTGTTTTCCCTCCCCCATTTGCCCTATCTCCTTTATCCACAGTAATTCGCTGCTCCTGATTAGCTAATTGCCAAGTGGTGTGGAAAACTAATTGAGCCCGCTTTTGTAGCAATCCGAAGCTAATTTTCTCAATGGTATCAGTCGGGCGATGGTAATCGGCGTGGGTACCATTAAAGTAAAAAATAACCGGTATATTATTTTTAGCGAAATTGTAATGATCAGATCGGTAGTAGAAGCGATTAGGGTCATTTTCCGCATTGTAGCGATAGTCTAAGTCTAGTTGAGTGTACGTTTTATTGACCTGTTCATTAATTTGGTGTAACTCCGTACTTAGGCGATCTGAGCCAATAATGTATACGTAGTTAGAATCTTGAGCATGTTGCGAATCAATCCGACCTATCATATCAATATTTAAATTAGCTACCGTATTATTGAGCGGAAATTCCGGGTGCTCAGTATAGTACTTTGATCCGAACAGCCCCTTTTCTTCACCCGATACAGTCATAAATAATATACTACGTCGAGGTCCGTATCCTGCTTTTTTTGCCTCCGTAAATGCTTCGGCAATCTCCAATACGGTTACCGTACCTGAACCATCATCATCCGCGCCATTATTTACTACCTCACCTTGCTTACCAATGTGATCATAATGAGCCGTTACTACCACCAACTCGTTTTTTAGATCGCTCCCTTCTACGTAACCTAGCACGTTCTCAGAGGTAATTTGCTCTATGTTTTGTTTTAAATCTACTTCTAGCGATACATCTTTCGTAAAGCGAGTCGTTCTTCCTCTTTTATCAATTCGTTGCTGTAGTTTTTTCAAATCATACCTCCCACTTAGTGCTCGAGCCATTTTAGGTGAAATAATAATTAAGCAACTACTGGGCTTGTTATCTTTTAGTGCTAATGTTGGTCGCCGGGCTACCATTGCATAACGGTTTACATGCTGCTTAAATTGATCATCAACAACCATAACCAGTTCAGCATCTTCAATACCCGCTAGTACGCGTTTAGTGCCTAAGCTAGCCATTAGGTTTTTGGTAAAGCGAGAAGATTCGGTAGAATTGGTCACGTAGTATTTGCCATCTTTGTTTTGAGGTTCACCCGATAGTACCATTATTGCTTGTCCAGTAACGTTAATATCTTCGTAATCGTCGTATTTCTCGCTAGAAATACCGTAGCCGGCAAAAATTACTTGGCTAAAAGCCGTATCTATAGGATCGGCGAAGTGAAAAAATGAAAAGAAATCTTCCAGAAAAATAAAGCGTTTTCCATTAACCTCTACGTAAGGCTCCCGCCATTCACTCTGAACGATAGGATAGGTTTGGTAATAAGAGGTATCACCAACCACGGGAGGCAAATCCAGTCCGGCAAAGTAGCCTGCAATATAAGCAGCTGCTTTTTTCTGGCCAGCCGTACCGGTTTCTCGCCCTTCCATATCGTCGGACGCGATAATTTGCAAATGCTCTCGTAGTTCTTCCTGAGTGATCGTTTGAGCGTAACGATCAGCCAAAGTATCAATGAGTGGTGACTGCGCGACTAAGCCACTACAACAGGGAGAAAATAGTAAGACAAAGAGATATTTACGCATTTCTTAAAAATAATTGATCAGGCGTGTAATAATCATCAGGTTACTGCTACTAATGCAGTATAACTGTAAAGTTATTGTTTTCTTTGTGGTTTAGCGAATTTGATTTCTAATCTTGAATTGGTGTTCTTAGCCAATAAAATTAACTGACCTTGTATTTATTAGAAGCCCAACATATATCCAAACGGTACGCAAATCACGAAGCGTTGAAGGATGTGAGTATCACTATTCCGAAACAGTCCATCTTTGGGCTACTTGGCCCCAATGGGGCCGGAAAAACTACACTCATTCGCATTATCAACCAAATTATTGAAGCCGATGAGGGGCAGATACGCATCAAAGATGAAGTACTTCAACCTAAGCATATTGCCGATATTGGCTACTTACCAGAAGAAAGGGGGCTATACAAAAAAATGAAAGTTGGCGAGCAGCTTATCTATTTAGCCCAACTTAAAGGGTTATCTCGCTCGGAGGCCATACGTCGCATTAAAGACTGGTTTCAGCGGCTAGAGATTTCCGGTTGGAGTGAGAAGAAAATTGAAGACCTCTCTAAAGGAATGCAGCAGAAAATCCAGTTTATTGCTACAGTAGTGCATGAGCCGGATTTGATCATTTTGGATGAACCTTTCACCGGTTTTGATCCAGTAAACGCGAATCTTATTAAAGATGAGATTCTGAAATTACAGGAACAGGGAAAAACGATTATTTTCTCTACTCACCGGATGGAATCGGTAGAGGAGCTGTGTACGCATATTGCACTCATCAATAAGTCAGAGAAGGTACTAGATGGTAAGAAACAGGATATTAAGAACCAGTTTCGTTCCAATACCTACGAAGTATTGCATCTAGGAAATATAAATGGCTTAAATCCCGATTATCAGCTCATTCAGCAAGAAGATATTGAAAGCGATTACCTGAAAACTACGGTACAAATTCCCGAGACAGTGAGTCCAAATGAGCTATTACGCGAATTAATACCCCACGTAGAGGTACACGCTTTCCAGGAGAAAATACCGACGATTAACGAAATTTTTATTGCGGCAGTACAATGAATAAAATAGGACTAATTATTAAGCGGGAATACTGGACACGAGTCCGTAAAAAGTCATTTATTATCATGACTATTCTAGGACCACTACTCTTTGCAGGTATTGTAGTAGTTCCTATCTGGCTGGCCTCCAGCGGGAGCAGCGACGAAAAGGTAATCGCCGTAATTGATGAAAGTGGCTTACTCACGAATAGCTTCCAGAACGATGAGGATGGTAACATTCGTTACGAATACATTGTCCGATCTATTGATGATGCTAAAGCTGATTTTTCGGAGAGCAACCGCTACGGATTATTGTACATCCCTGCAATTGATATTAACGACCCGCAGGGAGTTACGTTCTTCGCTGAAAGTAACCCTAGTTTACAATTGCTCAATAACATTCGTGGAACATTACGCCAAAACATCCGCGATGTGAAGATGGAGCGCTCTAACATTAGTCGCGCCATGCTAGATTCGCTAGAAACCAGGGTTAGTATCAATACCATCAATCTGGGACAGGCGGGAAAAGAGCAACAAGGTAATGCCGAGGTAGCTTCCGCCGTAGGTTACGTTGGTGCATTTTTGATCTACATCTTTATATTTCTCTACGGGGCTCAGGTAATGCGGGGAGTTATTGAAGAGAAGTCCAGTCGGATTGTGGAGGTCATTATCTCTTCGGTGCGTCCGTTTCAACTCATGGTCGGAAAAGTGATTGGAGTAGCTTCCGTAGGCTTAACCCAGTTTTTGCTGTGGGTAGGTTTAACCTTACTAATTGTTAACGTAGCAGGAAGTTTCTTCCCGGACTTAGCCAGTCAGGCCGCTACGCCCGTACCGATGGCTCAAATGTCCGAAAGCAATCCGCAGTTGGAAGCGATGCAGAGTATTTCGTCTGCCTTTGATTCTGTCAATATTCCATTGCTAATCTCTTGCTTTATTTTTTACTTCTTAGGCGGTTATTTAATGTACGGTGCCTTATTCGCAGCGGTAGGTTCCGCCGCTGATTCGGATACTGATACCCAGCAGTTTATGTTACCCGTTTCGGCTCCACTAATCATCTCTATCGTCACGCTGGCGGCTATCCTGAATGAACCTAACGGCACGCTAGCCTTCTGGATGTCAATGATCCCCTTTACCTCTCCGGTAGTAATGATGATGCGGATTCCTTTCGGATTACCAACTTGGCAATTAATTCTATCGATGGTGCTGCTTGTGGGAGGCTTCATCTTTACCACTTGGATCGCAGCCAAAATCTACCGCATAGGTATTTTAACCTACGGCACCAAGGTAAATTATAAAACCATAGGCAAGTGGCTATTTCAGTAGATAAGTGCTGCGGAAAGTTTTCCGGCGAGAAGTAGTGACCTTCGCAGAAAATGCTAAAGCGATGGCATATCTAATTCTTTTGCTTATTGTACAATACTATCCGCCAGCATACTAGGCACGATGCATACTATTGCTTTCAGGTTGTTCTTTTGTACCCCTAATTTTCAAGAAAATCTTGACGATGAACAAGGATACAAACCCTACCACTAACCCAATAATAAACTCTCCTAAAATTGTTGGTAAGGCATGCACCAGGTCGTGTAAGAAATGTATATTATGAACGAATATTCCTCCAGCAACCAGAATCATGGCTAACGTACCAACTACTGCTAAACCTCTGACGATAACCGGTAGTGTTTTTACTAAGGCAGTTCCTATACCTTTAGAAACCCCAGCTTTATCATTGGCTGCTGCTATTAATTTATACCCTAAATCATCCATTCTCACCAATAAAGCTACCAGCCCGTAAACTCCCACAGTAGCTAATATGGCAACTACGGTGACTACCGCGATTTGTATAGTAATTGGCTCTTCTACTACGGTACCAAGCGCAATAATTATAATTTCTACTGATAAGATAAAATCTACAATGATAGCTGATTTCACCTTTTTCTTTTCATGTTCTAATGCTTCAGCTTCAGTCATTTCTGTAACTTTACTGCTACCCTTTACTTCGTTCCTGTGAAACAAGAATTCAAATATCTTCTCGGCACCTTCATACGCTAAGTATATACCTCCTATTAGTAGAATGGGAACAATAGCCGCCGGAAGAAAAGCACTTAGGAGAAAAGCAACGGGCAGAATAATTAATTTATTCAGAAAGGAGCCTTTCGCTATTTTCCACAAAACAGGTAATTCCCTAGACGAAACAAAGCCTGAAGCCTTATCAGCATTTACCGCTAAATCATCGGCAAGAATACCGGCTGTTTTTCGGGTAGCAACTTTACTCATAGCTGCCACATCATCCATGAGTACGGCTATATCATCAAATAAGGCAAAAAATCCTGAGGCCATCTTGTATAGTGTTTGGTTTGTGTATACAAGTGTTTAGTTATTCAATTGTTGTCAATTCTGCACTTTTTGATAAATAGCAACGGCTAAAGTAAGGCTTGTCAACTTCAACAAGGCACCAAACACTACTTAAAAAACTCATTACGAAACTAGAATGATTTTATTACGGGTCTATAATTTTTTGTAGAATACACTTCATATACTCATCATTCTATCCTGAGATTTTACGCTTGGTCTTAAAACTCCCTTTTATTTACTTGTATTCTTGGATAATTCGCATAGCTAGTTTGCATACCGTCGCCAACTTGATCGGTCCACACCCCGTACTTACTTTAAACGGGTCTTCACCGAATGCTACATCCAGCACCCAATGCAGGTTGTTCTCAACCCCCCAGTGATTACAAGACCAATCTAACACCTGTTGAGCAGTAGCATTAGTCACACTGCATAGATAATAACGTCGCTGTAAGGTTATCTTACCTTTACTTTCTTTCTCACTTTTAACTATGGCTATACGGTTCAGTTCTCTCCACTCGGTAGCCCCATCAATCCATTGTAACTGATCACTAATATAACAACTACGCCGCTTGAGCCTGCCATGCCCAAAATCTACTTTAGTATGCCAATCATCGCTCAGACAGCCTTCCAGTGCTCAGTCTAAGCGGTCACTGACCGTCTCATACCAAAAGCCGTTGTTGGCTTTCAGAGCTAACAAGTAGTCAGCCTGCTCATCAATAATCTTCTCAGCGTGGGCTACATCCCATCACATCAATACTCACTAGACTACCGCCAACATACAGTTGCTCTGGCAGTTCAGGAATCGCGGTTTTTTCATTGCCGCGCCTCAATGGCTCTTACTATCCACCACCTGCTGGCCTAGCGTAAGTCCCGCCCCGTTGAGCCAGGCACTTACCACGTGCAGATTGCCCTGAGAATCATTTCCAGTACCTGGCATCTGTTTACCATCCAGACTAATATGCTTATCAGTCAACTCAGCTACTACATCCTGCCCATACTACCGAAGACAGCTTTCTAATGCCGAAGCATCCTGTCGTTCCAAAAACGCGCCATAAGGTGACAGAAGGCGGAATCCCGTTGGATAGCTTGAGAAAGCCCTTCAGCATATCATAACTTATAGTGACCATCGGAAGCGACTTCATGGTAGTGCTGGTCCCCGGCTATTGTACCACAGAGCAATAAGCAGTGCTTCTGATGATCCAAAAGGATAGGGATCAGAAAACAGGTTTCCATTCAATTTTCATGCTGTACATGAGTTGATCGATTCGTTTTCATAGCTCTTGGTTTTTTAATTTCAGGCGAGCACTTCTTCCACCGGACGTCTAAAGGAGTAGGGCATTTTTTCGGAGTAACCGAACCGGATGAGCAGCAGTGGCTGCGCGGAGTCCAGGTTCAGATGAGCCGCCATTTTTTTTCTCACGGTCATTTCCTCGCAGGGCATATTAACGTGCGCATGGTTTATACCCAATTGGGTGGCTTTAAGTCCGACGCGCTGAAAACTTCGTCCGAG
>CAKZPJ010000410.1 GCA_937138955.1 uncultured Flammeovirgaceae bacterium
CATATGTGACCGAGCACGTGGGGCTTCAGGGCGAATTTTCTATTGGCGCTCCTCACCTACTGAGCTTCGGGGTTAGTTACCGTTGGTGATTCACCCGGTTCCATTTTATGAATAGCAATTTCTAATCGATTTAGCCGCTCCTCGTACCGCTCAAGGTTTTTCTCTAGTTGTATTACTCGTGTTTTGAGTGAAGCATTTTGCTGATTCAGCGAATCTAGCTTTTTCTGCTGATCTTTAGTAGCCTCTATCAATACCGGAATAAGCCCTTGATAAAAAACACCTTTATAGCCATCGGAACGCTCTTTTACAAGTTCGGGGTAAACTTTTTCCACCTCTTGAGCAATCAATCCAATCTGGTTTTCCTCGCCCATTTTGTTATCTTTCCAGTGGTAATTATATGCTTGCAATTGAGCAAGTTTCTGCGATGAATAGTTTAGCTGAGTTATATTCTCTTTTAGACGAAGGTCGCTGGGTGAAGGGCCGGCAGTTACTGCAGTCACCCTACCTTGAGCGTCAACAGTCATAGACTGAATCACATCAGCACCACCACCAAAAGAGCCATTTGCCCCGACGAGTGGCAAGCGAGCGTCAGGAATGGTACCCGACGTCAGATTATCGGCATTTAGTGCCAAAATTCCACTTCCATCAGTTGCCGTAATGCTGGTGAAATTTCCGGTAGAGGGTACCGTACCACCAATGACAGTATCATCTATCGTTCCACCGTCTACATCAATAGTAGCTAATGTATTGAGAATTAGATTTCCACTAGCATCAATACTGGCGTCTCCTACAAGAGTCCCAACGGTAGGCACACCCGCATTTCCAAAAATGATTTGGCCGGTAGTCAGTGCCTCTAATTTGCTAACCGAGACAGCTGCTCCCGAATTAATATCACCATTCGTAATGGCTCCATTATCAATCTTCGCCGAATTTACTGATCCATCCGCCAAATCGTCTAAAACAATGGTTCCATCAAGAATCTGACTAGACTGAATAGCATCTGAGGCAATTTTATCAGTGGTTACGGCTTGAATAGCCAGGTCTACCGAAGCAATAGAACCATCGGTAATTTCATCAGTTCCTACTGCGCCAGTGTTAATCTGGGCGGTTCCAGTCCCATCTAAGGAAATATCTCCCATCACATCTACCGAAACTAAGGTAGTTCCATTACCAACCAGTAACCTCCCATTGCCGGAAGCATCCAACTTAAAAAGCGTAGTTCCGTTTCCTACTAAGATATTACCAATATCCGAAACATCAACCGGTTCTGCCTCGCCATCATTATTTCCAATATAGATTTCACCGAGAGCTAAATCTTCGCGCACAAATGTCTCTGCCGACCGAGAGGTTATTTGTCCGGCATTATCAGTAACCAGTACCTGATTAGCCGAAGGTTGAAACCAACGAGGGGCGTTGCTATTGCTGGTAATCATCACTGAATTTCTTCCTGAGGTAGGATCTACTAATCCTGATAGCTTTTCTACTCCTAAAGTATTGTTAGCCACTTTACTCCCAACTACCACCAAATCAGCTAGGTTGATCGTCTGTACAGCCCCTTCAGCCAACTCAGGATTGGGATATGTTCCTAAGAGAACCCCTCCGGCAGCAGTGCTAATAGTTATGTCGTCCGTTGAGTCGGTATCGCCAGTATTAACAATTTGGTTTTGACTACTAATTGCCACTCCGTCACCGGCCTCAAGCACTCGGTTAATATCTCCACTCCAAACAGGAACCCAACCGGATTCAGTCCAATAGTAGAAGCGATTCTTTGTTAGATCAAATACTAATAAACCATTGTCTTGAGTGGATAGATTAGCGGTGAATTGTGCACCTGTTCTTTGTTCAGTACTCATGCTCGGGATAAGTACTCCTTGGTTATTATTGGGAGCCACAATATGTAGCGCGGCATTAGAGTTAGGAGATGTAGTGCCCACTCCTACCGACTGAGCTAAAACCTGCTGGCAGAAGAAGGTAATGACCAGCAGTAATACGGCTTGCTTCAATAACATCATTATTAGGTCTGGTAGGTTATATTTATCAATTTATATCAATTATCTGGTAAAACAGCGAGTTACCCTCGGTGATCTCGTTTTTGTACACTCGGATTGGTTTATAAGGCTCAAGCACATCTAATGGCCGCCCATTTAGTTCGGAAAGATCCTCCCGAGTTATTAGTGTGCTTTCTAGCAGTTGAGAAAGAGCGATATTCGGTCTTAAAATCTTGGTAGTCACTTCATTAAAGAATGGGGTTTTTAGTCCAAATATTTCAAATTCAACCCTTCGGTTTAGTTGCTGACTAACGTAAGCATTTGTCGAGGTATAAGCGGTTGACACTCCGTTGGCATTAATCGCTAAAGCCGAGCGGTCTACACCCGAGTTGATTAGGTAATTGAATGCGGCTTCCCCTCTTTTTCTACTCAGTAATAAATTATAAACGTCGTTACCCAAACTATCGGTAAAAGCATTAATCTCAATTGAAACCTCGGGGTTAGCTTGGTAAAACTCAGCTAAGGCATCTAGCACTTTAACCGACTCAGAACGTAGTTTATGCTGATTAAAATCGAAATAGATCGATTCAAAGTTCTGCGAAAAAATAAATTCCGACTCAGTTTGGAGCAACAAATTACTCACATTAATAGTATCCTGCGCTTCGGCAGAGGCTAGTGAAATGGAGTATACACTGTTGGCAGGAAGATTTACGAACCTGAATTCACCAGCCTCATTAGTGGTAGAAGTCTTTAGGAGTTCTCCGTTGCTCCCGCGTAGTTCGATGGTTTGTTCAGCAAATGGTTGCTGGGTTATACTGACTGCAACTAATCCGGTTACGATACTGACTAGTTCAGCATCCGAAGAATCTGTTGAGAAGCGGGTCAAAGTTAGTGTACTATCGGCGTCTGGACCAACTACTGTCCTTACTACCTCTACGTTTTGAGCAACTACCTCTTGTTTCTGTTTTTGCTGATATTGCTTCATCTGGATATCGCTCACATCCGAATTCAAAATAAAGCGCGTAGCCCCGGAGCTAAGTCTTTTCTGTTGAGCTGAATTAACCCAAATCCAATCATTGAGTTCTGAATTTAAATAATCAGCTCGTCGAATTCTATTGGTTGGAGTAGTAGCCACCCATTCTACCTCCGACTCATTGGGCAAACTGGGAATTCCTAGCAGAAACTGAAACCAAGATTGATTTCTTACTTTCTTGAATCGATAAATATCAAAGTTACCATTGCGATTAGATGCTAAGTAGCCTGACCGATGACCGAGCACTAAATAGCTATCGTCAGCTGATGAGTTAATTGGCTTTGGCAAATGCCCGCGCGCTCGTTTCTTGGCCGAAGAAAAATCAGAAATAGAGAATAGATCCATACCGCCAAAACCACGCTGATTGTTAGATGAAAAATAAAGCTGATCTTCCTGACTATGGTAGTAAGGCGTAACTTCATCAGAAGGAGAATTTACTAAACTATCCAGGCAGACCGGAGATATCCACTGGTTTTCGTCCGTCCGAATGCTCATCCAAATATCCAATCCACCTTGTCCTCCAGCTCGATCAGATGTAAAAAAAAGAGTATCGCCCGAGATAGATACGCTTGGATGTTTGCTTTCGGTTTTCTCCTGATTAATACTTGCAGGCAACGGAGCTGGCTTAGACCAATCCAGTCCTTCAAAAGCGATAAAATATATCTGGCAAGGTTGATTATTAGCACAGTACGTAAAGTAAAACTCCTTTCGGGATTCTACATAACAGCCTGCCCCCTCGCTAGATTTAGTGTTGATAGTACTTACAAAGGCGCTAGTATCTATGAATTGATGTCCCTGCAAGCGATAAGTGAAAAAATTGGCGTTGTTCTCCCCAAAGCGATAGGAGATTTTTTGTTTTCCAGCAAAACGAGTGCTGGTTAGTATCAATACTGAATCACCATTCATTATAACGGGTGCGTAATCGTAATTTTGAGAATTTACGGTGGAATCAAGCGGTGACACTACGATACTTTCTATATTTCTACTAGTTAGGTCTATCTCCTGACAACTTTGCTTCAATTGCTCAGCCTCTAATTTTAACACCCGAGCCTCCGGTTGAGAAGAATCTAGCAAACTATCCAACCATAAGTAAGCCTGGTCGCAACGCCCAATATTTTTCAACATTAATGCTTGATAATAGGCCGCCTTTACAGAAAAATCACCGGAAGAATTTTGGGCATAATGATACCACTTGGCCGCTTTAGCGTAATTAAATTGATGACGCTCACTATGAGCGAGCTTAATAGCTAATTCATAATTATTACTATCGCGCTTAAGCGCCAACTGATAAAACTGGGAGGCTCGAAAATATTGTTCAGCCAAGAAATATTGGTCTCCGTTACGCTCAGGACTTTGTGCCATGCTGCCTTGCCCCAAACTATCCAGCAAGGTTGAGATAAAGCTAAGTAGAAAAAACAGCCAGTAATGAATATTTCGTGAGCGGAGAAAAGCAAACATGTTAGTACAAAGGCGTAGATTGAGATTTAGGGGCATTGTTGCTAAACCACTGGTACTGCAAAGATAATTCCAAAGCGTACTGGTTGGAAATTCCTCTTCGGGCGGTAGCCAAATTAGCATCGTAGGATATTGCTGCTTTCCATTTTCGCCCTCCCATACCCAGCAAAAATACTAGGCTAGATTCGTCTCGATACCAGGTTCCGGCGATCAAGCGTATTGCTGAAGGCACTGGGTTAGATGGGGTGCTATATTGCGTGTGGTACGTTACTGAAGTACCTACTTGATAGGCAAACCACTGTTCGTACCAGAGAGTCAGCATATCGGGAGCAAGTGTCAACCGGTTATTTATCCAAAATTCACCACCCACGAGGGCTGAATACCCTAAATTTAGGGCGTTTTGAGAAGCGGAGAAAAAATTATAGGTAGGCTCGTTAATATTTTGCAGTGAAAATCCGGCATATAGACGAACGGGGGGGGCTTCAGACAACGGATTACGCGTAGCATCGTACATCCAAAATAAGCCTGAGTTAATACTCAGGGCTGCCAATTGATTTTCAGCATTCTCAATAGGCAGGCCAGTACCTGTAAAACCATTATACCGCAGTTGAGAGGGCCAGTGAAGTTGAGAGTAATCTACCCGAATTTGCCGATAACCCGCTTGCAGACCCAAACTTAGCCATTGAGTACCCTGACGATTTAGATAAATATTATATGCAGCAGAAAGCTGAGCAATAGTTGTTCGAAACTCTCCATTTTCTCCCGCTACATCTTGCAGTACATTCAGCCCAAAGCCGCCGGTAGGTAACTCTCGTGAGTTAGTCAAAAAAACAGGTAGCGATAATGAAGCATGCCCTGTGAGAAAAGAGACTACGCCAAACTGCTGAATCCGGGAAGTAATTCGTAGTACCGGATGGGGGGTAGCTCCCACACTGGCTGGATTAATATAAGCCGGAGCAGCCTGATACTGAGAAAACCGAATCTCCTGGGCGAACCCACTTATGGCAAAAAACAAAAGGCCTAGCAGAGCAATATGATTCCGACCACCCTTCATATCAACGGAAAAGGGTGATAGAACCCGTCTTCTCTACAGCGCGTCCGGTATCGTAAATACCCCGCAACACGTAAGGGTATATTCCCGAAGGTAACGGTTGGTTAGTATTTGCGTCCAACCCACTCCAGCCCGAGTTTAAAGCCCCTTGCAAATTATTGGTTTGATAAACAACTTGTCCCCAACGATTAAAGATAGTAAATGAGAAGCCATCGGCTCGCAGATTAGCCGAATAAATTCTCGCGCTACGATCCGTGGGATTGGAAGCAATTGGTGAAAAAGCAGAGGGCACTTCTACCGAATTCTCCAGTACGTATTCCGAGGTAAACCCTAAGGCTACTACTGGTCTGCTCGCCATTGCCTCACTCGTTATCAGACCACCACTTCTATCTCCCTCCCGATCACGCTGACCTAAATTATTAAAGGGGTCATCAAAACTCTCTGACTCAACGACGACCGTACCAATTAAGTCTACAAAGTCATCATCCGTTGTAACTGGAAGCGTCACTACTGAGCCTTCGTAGCTCCCATCTAAGTTGAATACTGTCCAGTAATTGCTAACCACTTTATTTTCTAATCTTTCTCCCGCAACTTCCAATTGTTGATTGCTAAATGGAGTAACCTCGGTTAAAGGATCTATTCCAGCTACATCCTCCAAAATGACCGGTAGGAAAGTATTATTAGTACCAATAGGAAGGTAATGGTAACCTGTTCCACGAAACCGAACCGCACCCTGGATATAAGAGTTATCACTGGCATTTTCAACCCGAACACCCTGATTTAGCTGTACTTTATTCGGAGCAGTAGCAACAATAAGACCACTAACCAAATTAAGCGTATCGTTAATCGTTATATTGCCATTCACTGTTTTTGAACCACCGCCACTAATCTCAAAAGAACCCAAAACTTGATTATTGTGATGGACAGTTTGATCGGAAGAGCCGGTAAGCCGTAACCAACCATCACCGCTGTAACTCTGCTGACTATTCCAGTCACCATTTAGCTGAATATTACCTTCGTTAAGGAGTATTCCTTCATTGACTACCGAGCCTGATGTGTAAAGCACGGCATTTTCAGTTAATGATAGTAACTGGTTACTACTAACGTAAACGGATTGAGCTAGAAGAGAATAGGAACTACTTAAAAAAATACCGCCCCAAAAAATACATCGTAACAACATAGGCAGGCCGTAAGTGCGTAAATTCAAAGCCTTAAAATAAGAATAATCCTACTGCATAGAAACGCTTTGCCCCTAAAATATTTAAAAAAATACGATATACGTAGCTTATTGCAACATACGATAGTCAGTTATGCTTTTTCTTTGATTTGCTCCTGAATTTTCTTCAGATCAACTGTACTACAAGCACCACAACCTTTTGTACAACCCCGATCAGCGGTGAAATGACCGTACACCAGGCGAGCTAGATAAGCGATTGCAGCTGTAAAAAGTAAAATGATAAATAGCTGTTGCATATCAGGACATTAACTGGTAAACCAAGAACGCGGCTCCGTAGGCCGTAATTGTCATGTACGTAAATTGCAATAGCGGCCATCGCCAGCTTCGGGTTTCCTGCTTCACAATGGCTAATGTACTCATACACTGCATCGCAAACGCATAAAAAACCAGTAGTGAAAACGCTACCGCCGGAGTGAATCGGGGTCCGCCAGTTTCAGGATTTATTTCGTTCTGTAAACGGCTTTTGATTGTGCTTTCGCTTTCGGCATCTCCGATACTATACAGTGTAGCGATGGTTCCGACGAATACTTCTCGAGCGGCAAAGGAGGTGATCAGGGCGATACCGATTTTCCAGTCGTAGCCTAGCGGACGAATAACTGGTTCAATCCATTTTCCAAACTGCCCGGCGTAGGATTCTTGCAGACGTACGCTTTCAACGTCCGCTTCTAGAGTTTCTAGTAAGGTTTCATTTTGTTGAGCCTGCTGAGTAATCTGTTCTTCCGCTTGCTGAATAGCATCTCCCGGACCGTAAGAAGCCAGTACCCAAAGTACTATTGATACCGCTAGAATTATTTTTCCAGCTTCAAATACGAACGCTTTTGATTTTTCTAGCACGGTAATACCCACATTTCCCCAACGAGGCCAGCGGTAAGCGGGCAATTCCATAATCAAAAACCCTTGGCTTTTGGCTCGAATCAGCTTTTTCATGACCCAAGCCGAAGAAATTGCCATGAAGAAACCAAGCAGATATAATCCCATTAATACCAATCCTGCCAAGTTGAATACGCCCAAGTAGGTTACTTCGGGAACAACCAGCCCAATCAGGATGACATATACCGGTAGGCGAGCTGAGCAACTCATGAAAGGAGTAACAAAAATGGTGATCAGACGATCTTTCCAATCGTCAATACCTCGGGTGGCCATAATCGCCGGGATAGCACACGCTAAACCAGAAATGAGCGGAACTACACTTCGTCCGTTTAACCCCACCTTTCGCATGAGTTTATCCATCATAAACACCACCCGAGCCATGTAGCCCGATTCTTCTAAAATGGTAATAAAAGCGAACAGAATCGCTATTTGAGGAATAAAAATGACGATACCCCCAATACCAGGTACCACCCCTTCGGCCAGCAAATCAGTTAATGGCCCCTCGGGTAACGATCCGCTTATCAAATTGCCTAACTTACCAAACATCAAATCGATGAAGTCCATGGGTGCTGCTGCCCAAGCAAAAATAGCTTGAAAAATTAAAAGCAATAGTCCGAAGAAAATCAGGTAACCGGAGACTTTATGGGTAACGTATCGATCCAGCTTTTCAGTAAAAGTCGACGAGCCGCTTTCCGGAGCAGAAATCGCCGCTTCTACAATTTGATCAATCCGCTGATAACGCTGGGTGGTTTCTTCTACTTGTAGTGCTTCCGAATTAAATTTGAACTGAGCTTTACAGTCATTAAGCAGCTTTTTCTCGTCAAGCGACAAAAAAGTCAGAGAATCGCCGTACTGAAGCAGCAAATACGCTTGATAATAGTTTTGACAGCCAAGTTGATATTTAATCTCTGATACCGCTTCGGCGGCTACCGAGCGAGGGTCGTAAAACTGACCAAGGGGCGCATTAACGACCTCATCGAGCTTTTTCTTCAGCTTATTTACTCCTTCGCCCCGACGAGCATTCATTTCAATAATAGGTATGCTTCCTAATTCCTGCTGGAGGACTTCCGTATTCAAGCTAATTCTTCGCTTTTGCACTAAATCAGCCATATTGAGTACCAATATTATTGGCAAACCCAAATCAATCAATTGGGTACAGAGAAGCAGGTTTCGTTCCAAATTGGTAGCATCTACTACCACTATTATCGCTTGAAAAGCTTCCTCCTTCAGATTCAGGAGTTGGTTGGCTACCACCAATTCATCC
>CAKZPJ010000411.1 GCA_937138955.1 uncultured Flammeovirgaceae bacterium
CCCAATCTTGATGACCAGCTTGTCTACCGTATTAGGTATTCTACCGATTGCCTTAGCACTGGGAGCCGGTTCCGAAAGCCGGGTTTCAATGGGTATTGCGGTTATTGGTGGACTAATTTTCGCAACAATTCTCACCCTTTACGTGATTCCTGCCATGTATACCTATATCTCTAGCGATAAAGAACGTCGCATGGCCCGCACGTGATATTAACCAGAATGACATTACACAATCTATTATTTTACCGAAGAGAAGAAATCCCCCTACCCCTTTTTTTCTAATAGGGAAAAACACAAAAAACGCCTATTTTCATGTTTAAAAAGATACTGCGATACAAAACAGCCCCCTTTAAAAAAGGAGGCCGCCGTGGAACGGGCAAGGGGGATTTAAAGAATCTAAAGTCGAGCCTCAAGCTTTCTAAAACCATCAAATTCATTCTTATATTCTTCTTAATCGGCATTTCTGCTCAAGCCCAAGAGAACCTACTCACCCTAGAAGAAGCTATTCAAACTGGGTTAGAAAATAACTTCTCAGTAAAGATTGCCCAGAATGACCAAGAAATTGCAGCGAACAATTTCTCCCGAGGAAACGCTGGGATGTTGCCGAATTTAGATCTATTAGCTGTCCGTAATTTTGATATTCAAGACTCTGAACTGGATTTTGCGAGTGGTGATGGACAAACGGTAGAGGGGGCTCGCTCCAACTCTACCACTGCTTCGGCAGTAATTAGCTGGACTATTTTTGATGGTACCCGGATGTTTGCTACCTACGATAAGCTAAACGAAATTCAGCAGGCCAGTAATTTAGATGCTCAAGCTACCGTAGAAAATCTGGTGGCAGATATTGCCTCAGCGTACTATACCATCATTTTAGAACAAGAGCTACTAACGGTAATTCAAAGCACACTAGAACTCTCGGAAATTCGTCGTACACTAGCTAAAACCCAGTACGAAGTAGGTCGAACCTCTAAACTAGAATACCTGGCTGCTCAAGTAGATTATAACGCTGATACTTCGGCTTTAATTAGTCAACGCGAGCAGTTCTACAATGCTAAAGTAGATTTAAATGCTCTATTGGCTCGTCTACCGGATACCAAATTTCAGGTACCCGATCAGATTGATGCTAATCTGGAGCTTGATTTGACAGCACTCAAAGAAACTATGCTAAGTGCTAACCCCCAATTGCTACGAGCTCGTCAAGAAGAAAATATTGCCTATTTAACGACCCGGGAGCTGCGGGCTGACCGCTTACCGGAACTTAGTGTTAACGGTGGATACAACTACGCTACCTCCGAAGCTGAAGCAGGTTTTGTCTTAGGTCGGCGTTCTGATGGCTTTGCCTATGGTTTGACCGCTCGCTGGAATCTATTTAACGGATCAAATAAGAGCCGCTTGATCCAGAATGCCCAGATTGCAGTAGAAACCCAGCAGTATGTTACCCAAGATTTACTCTTACAGTTGCAGGCCGGACTAGAAAAAACCTTTATCAACTACACTAATAGCATTCAACTTATCGGTTTAGAAACTGAAAACGAAGCTATTGCCCAAGAACGCGCCGAAATTGCTCTGGAACGCTACCGCTTGGGAAACACTAATTCGCTAGAACTACGCGAAGCCCAACGGAACGCGGTGACTGCCTCCGGTCGTTTGCTCGATGCTGTTTACTCCACCAAGATTGCTGAAATCGAGTTGATGCGCCTTAGTGGAAAACTAGCGAGCAGTAGTAACTAAAGGATCCATACTCGGATGAGATTCGGCCAGGAAGGCTCTGCGAATTCTAAAGTCCCCCAAATAGCCTAGCAGTTTTACCCTCCCCTGCAAATTCTCGTATATTAGGTTATGAATAACATCACGACCGTCGTAGCCCTCAAGAAAGAGCTGGATGATTTACGCCCAATCAGCAAGGCTGACGAACTGCGGATTATGCAGAAGTTTCGCCTCGACTGGAATTTTCATTCCAATAACCTGGAAGGCAACTCCCTAACCTACGGCGAAACCAAAGCCCTGATTCTGTTCGGTATTACCGCTCAGGGTAAGCCATTAAAAGATCACTTGGAAATTACTGGGCACGACGAAGCTATCAAATGGATAGAAGAAGTACTCAAAGAAGATCGCCCACTTACCGAAAATTTCATTCGCGAACTACATAAACTTATTCTAAAGGAAGATTACCAAGTACCAGCGATTACTCCTGATGGTCAGCCAACCAAGAAATGGGTGCGGGTTGGAAAGTATAAAGAGTTACCTAATCATGTGAAAACGGTTACTGGAGAAATATTTCGCTTTGCTACGCCCGAAGAAACTCCCGCGAAGATGCATGATTTACTGGAGTGGTATCATAAAGAAAAAGGGGAAGCTAATCCAATTTTGCTAGCCACCAAATTTCACTACAAATTTATTTGTATCCACCCGTTTGATGACGGCAATGGGCGCACCGCCCGAATTCTGATGAATTTTATTTTGATGCAGTTCGGCTATCCACCCGTCATTATCAAAGCTCAAGACAAAGCCAACTACTTTGCCGCTCTTCGCCGAGCTGATGCTGGCGTACTAGAACCTTTTGTTGAATACATTACTGACAATCTCGTTCGCTCACTGGAAATTATGATTAAGGGAGCTAGGGGCGAAGATATTGAGGAACCCGATGATTTGGATAAGGAATTAGCCATTCTGGAGAAGCAAATTAAGTCGTTTGATAAAAGGATCGGGCTTGATGAGGATACAATAGTGTTACTGTACGAAAACTCTATTGTGCCTCTTTTCCATAAATTCGTAGGTGCCTGTAGCAAATTTGATAAATTCTACAAAGAGGTAGGTTTTACTCTACATTGTTCCCCAATAATACGTAGTGAGGCAGTGCTTGGTATGGATGAAAAATATAATATTGATAGGGTAAGGAAAGAGATTACTAAGCACACGACCCACTTCGCAGTGCATTATACATGCCAAAACATAGATCGTATAGGGCTCGAGGATTTCAAGTATAATTCTAGAATATCCATTGATAAGAGTAATTCAAATACGTTTCTCTTTACGTCTAGTACGGGTTTCAAAATAGAAAAATCTTACGGCGAGCAACTCACCGAAGAGGAAATGGATAAGCTAGTTCGAAGTGAAACGAAAAAACATAAAGAAATCATTGAGCAAAAAATAGCTGAGCTTCAACAAGCAAAAGATAAAATATAGTAACGTATCTCCGGATGAGGCTTTGCGAATTCCGGAGTCTCCCGCATGGAAATACCGAAACCTGCTCATCCGATAGGCGGGTTCGCAGAGCCTTCCAGGCTGGACCTCATCCGGTAATGGTACTCACCCCAAGAAACACAACTAACCCATGAAAGCCATTCTTATCAAATCTCCCGGCGCAGCCGACCAACTTTATCTGGGAGAATACGAAATACCGAAACCAGCTTCGGATGAAGTACTCGTAAAAGTACATGCCACCGCGCTAAACCGAGCGGATATTTTACAGCGAGAAGGAAAGTATCCTCCTCCTGACGGAGCTTCCCCAATTCTGGGATTAGAAATGAGCGGGGAGATTGTTGAGGTAGGAGAGGAAGTAAAAAAGTGGAAAATAGGTGATAAAGTGTTTGGACTGCTGCCCGGAGGCGGTTACGCTGAGTACGCAGTCATTCATCAGGATATGGCAATGGCAATTCCCGAGAATTTATCATTTGAAGAAGCCACCGCCATTCCCGAAGTGTTTATGACCGCTTTTCAGGCCGTCCACTGGCTGGGGAAGCTTCAACCTAATGAACGAATTTTGATTCACGCGGGAGCCAGTGGAGTGGGCACGGCGGCCATTCAACTAGCCAAAGAGATGCAGGCCGAAGACATTATTGTTACCGCTTCCCAAGCGAAACATGCTACCTGCCGAGAACTGGGCGCGCACTACACGATTGACTACAAAAGTCAGGATTTTCGGGACGAGATAAAGAAAATTACCGATGGAGAAGGAGTAGATGTGATTGTCGATTTTATCGCAGCACCTTATTTTGAGCGCAATATTTCAGTACTTCGTACCGATGGACGGTTAATTATGTTGGCGTTACTGGGTGGAACCCATTTAGAGCAATTTAATTTGGGTAATTTGCTGCGTAAAAGGATTCAAATACTGGCTTCTACTTTGCGTTCCCGCAGTCGGGAGTATCAGATTCGTCTAACGGAAGCCTTCGCGGAGTTCGCCATCTCGCGTTTTGAAACCGAAAAATTACGTCCGGTCATCGATCAAGTGATAGATTGGCAAGAAGTAAAAGCAGCCCATCAGCGAATGGAATCCAACCAAAACATTGGAAAAATTGTCTTAAAAATTAGTGAATCCTGACGGGGGTTTGCACAAATTAGGGTAATTTTTACGTTCCATACTCAAAGGACTACCAATATGATCTATCAATATATTTTCAGTATACTTGTTATTGCCAGCACCACTTTGGCGTGCTCACCGATTAAAACATTCACTGAGGCTCCGGCTGATCAGCAGGTAAATCACTACAAAACTTTTGCGTTTCTGTCGCCTGATGAAGCTGAAATGGATCAGGCTAGTCTAATTCTGTACGATGAAGTTCGCAAGAGCATTGTAAGTCAACTACGCGAAAAAAACTATCAACCTGACCCGGAAAATCCAGAATTACTTATTGCCTTTAATATTATGACTGATGAAGAACAGAAGGCAGTGACAAGATCAAATGATCCTTATGGGGCTTACGGACGACGGATGTGGGCGTATAATCCTTACGCTTGGGGTTGGATGCCCCCTCAGACGTACAAAGAAATTAGAATTGAGAAGACGGGTACAATGGTTGTAGACTTATTCGATAAGCAAGCCAAAGAACTGATTTGGCGGGGTATAGGCATAGGCCCAGTGAACAATCCCGAAGAGCGGTTTGAGACTGCTTACAAAATGGTAGATAAGATCTTCAAAGAGTTTCCAGCCAGTATGACCAGTGCCGTTTCAGTAGCTAACTAAGCGTCAGCCTTCTTTCTTACTGGTTTGCTCTTTTTGCTTCACTTTTTTAGGGCGGCTTACCCCAAAAGTTCCTTTACTAATTTTGCCGCGTTTCGTTTTTTTATCTCCTTTGCCCATAGCGTAAGAATACTATTGATTGAAAATTTTATTTAATAATTCAAATTAGTAAATTTCCTGAAAAACCATATCTCCTAAAGCTAGTTTATACGTAGACATTAGTGAATTTTCTTATCTAAATTTATTTGTTATGGCCTCTCCCAAACCGACACTTATTGCAGCCATTAGAAGTGCCGCTAAGAAAATCGCCGACTCCGCTCAATATCAGTGGGGCCATATGGGCAGTTGTAATTGTGGTCATTTAGTGCAAGAGGTTACCCAGCTTTCTCGGGCAGACATTCACGAATACGCCATGCGAACCCGAGGGGGCGATTGGAGTGAACAAGCACTGGACTTTTGTCCTACCAGTGGTTATCTGATGGATCAGGTAATATCTATTATGATAGATGCCGGGATGGAACTGGCGGATTTCAGACACTTAGAGCAGCTATCTGATAAAAGGGTGCTAGCCCGATTACCGGAAACATCTCGCCACTTGCGCCACAACTATCGCGAAGATGTAGTAATCTATATGAATGCTTGGGCTGACTTTCTAGAAGAACAGTTGCTTCAGCAGGTAAAACTGCCTTCTCTGGAACTAGTTCCTGCAGTGAGCGTAGGTTAAACTCTTCACATTTTTCCCTTTATGTTTTAGAAACTCAGGCGTTTCCGTACGGGAGCCTTGTTGGCTATTGGTTATTGATTCCGATGTAGCACATCTGATGTGGAGTATACGTCTTTGCTGTATAGGCGACTTATTCGCTATCTTCGGCAACCTTCGCTGTTTTATCAAGTTAAGATAATAGGATAACCTACTAATTTTTAACCTTAATTATATCGCTTCAGTACATACTGATGCACCAAAAAAGAAAAACTATGGAAAACCGAATGCTTGACAAAATACACTTACTGGGTCAGAGCGTATGGCTTGACAACCTAAGCCGGCAGATTCTCAATAACGGTGAGTTAGAACAGCTTATTACTCAAAAGGGAGTAAGAGGACTAACCTCCAATCCGGCTATCTTTCAAAAGGCAATCAGTGGAAGTGATGCTTACGATGAAGCCATTGAAAAACTTGCTAATGAAGGTCTGGAGCGTATTAAAATTTACGAGAGCATGGCCATAGAAGATATTCAGCGCGCGGCCGACTTCTTTCGCCCGGTATACGATGCTTCCAACGGTGAAGATGGGTGCGTTAGTTTAGAAGTTCAACCATCGTTGGTATATGACACTCAGGGGACTATTGAAGAAGGTCGTCACCTGTGGAATTCGGTAAACCGCCCTAACGTGATGATTAAAGTACCCGGTACTAAAGAAGGGCTACCAGCTATTACCCAACTTTTGAGCGAGGGAATTAACGTTAACGTAACTCTACTGTTCAGTGTAGATCGCTATCAAGCCGTAACAGAAGCCTATATGGAAGGGCTAGAGAAACGATTAGAGCAGGGTGAGTCTATTCAAAATGTAGTTTCGGTCGCTAGTTTCTTCCTGAGCCGAATTGATGTAATGGTGGATCCTATGCTAGAGGATATTATAGAAAATAAGCCCGATCATGCCGAAAAAGCCAAGTCAGTGA
>CAKZPJ010000412.1 GCA_937138955.1 uncultured Flammeovirgaceae bacterium
TGCAGTAGGCGTGTGGCTGGGTAACCGAGGTAAATAGCGAGGTTAACAGATGTTATCGTATTCATTTATCAGCAGATTTGGACGTAATATGTAAGTTATGCCAATTTTTGACTGAGTATCTCTCGAATAATCCTCCTAATTTCCGTTTACATTTTATACCCCAAAGCGATGGAGATGGACGAGGTATTGCTTTGCCGGTATTTAGAAAACAGGCTCTTTTGAGGATACTCACGAGTAATGAGTTTTTCCCAGCCACGGCTGGCTTTTTATTGCCCTATCTTTCTCCTAGACTATACTATCCTTAAATTTTTAGAGAAAGAACATTTTGTTCTGATAAGCTCTTTATACCATATAACTGAGTAATGATGAAAAAAATCTTTCCCTTCTTAGTGACCATCGGATTAATAGCGTTTGCAGTGGGCTGCCAGTCTACTTCCCCAGAAACGTCTGCGCTTGCTAAAGCTGATACTATTGATACTGGCGAACAATATCGGTTGGTCTATCATTTTACTCCGCCCGCGCAGTGGATGAACGATCCCAATGGAATGGTTTTTTACGATGGTGAGTACCACTTGTTCTATCAGCACTACCCCGATAGTAACGTATGGGGACCGATGCATTGGGGACACGCTGTAAGTGAAGATTTAGTCCATTGGGAGCATTTACCCATTGCGCTGTATCCTGATAGTTTGGGCTATATCTTCTCGGGTAGTGCCGTAATAGATTATAACAATACTTCTGGATTTGGTACCGAAAATAATCCACCAATGATTGCTGTTTTTACGCATCACGACCCAGTGGGCGAAGCAGAAGGACGGAACGATTATCAGGTGCAGAGTTTAGCAAATAGTACCGACCGCGGACGAACTTGGACAAAGTATCAGGATAATCCGGTAGTAAAAAACCCGGGTATTAAAGACTTTCGTGATCCGAAGGTATTTTGGTACGAGGCCAGTCAAAAATGGGTAATGATTTTAGCAGTAGATGATCGGATACATCTATACGAATCACCGAACCTTACGGACTGGGAGTATATGAGTGAGTTTGGGGAAAACAGCGGTTCGCACGGCGGGGTGTGGGAGTGCCCCGATTTGTTTCGGCTAACCTCTGATAGCGGAGCAGAAAAGTGGGTACTGTTGCTTAGCATTAATCCGGGTGGACCCAATGGCGGTTCAGCTACCCAGTATTTTGTAGGGGACTTTGATGGCAAAACCTTTACGAATGATAATTCAGATGATATGTCGCTCTGGTTAGACTACGGGAAAGACAATTACGCGGGAGTTACTTGGTCGGATATACCTAAGGAGGATGGGCGACGAATTTTCTTAGGGTGGATGAGCAACTGGCAGTACGGACAAGAAGTGCCGACCTACGCCTGGCGCAGTGCCATGACGGTACCCCGCACCCTGCATTTAGTAGACACCGAAGCTGGCTTACGGGTAGCTTCCCTGCCAACTAGTGAGTTGGAAGTGTTGCGAGAAAATAGTGTTGCTCTGGAGTCTGCAACCTTAGAGGGCAATCAAGAGGTTGGCTCAGAACTCAACCAAACTTCTTCTACGCTAGAACTAAAAATAGATTTTGATTTAAGAGACGCTACCGCTAGCGAAGTAGGAGTCAAGTTGTATAACAGCTTAGATGAAGAAGTAGTTGTAGGCTATAATCTAGCTGACCAAGAATACTTTGTTGATCGAAGCAACGCTGGAAAAACGGATTTTTCGGATGACTTTCCCGGAAGGTTCACTGCCGAGCGGGTAGGGGGTGGAGATACGTTGAGTATGCACCTCTTCATTGATGTGGCTTCGGTGGAACTATTCGCAGATAATGGCACTACAGTGATGTCTAATATCTTTTTCCCGAACGAAGCATTCACCCAAGTCTCGTTATTCACCGAAGGTGGTACAACCCAAGTGATCGGCGGTGAGATACATGATTTGACAGGACAATCAGTGATTACCAACAAATAGATTTCTTGTTCTGGAATATGGAAGATAAATTTTAGTAGAGCTTAAGATTTGACTAAACAGCTTTGTTTCTGTAGTAATTTACCCGTTTGAAACTTAAATCTGCATCATTGACTCACCATTAAATGAAAAAGCCTTCTATCATTGCGATAGAAGGCTTTAAAGTGACCTTGTTAGGATTCAAACCTAAAACCTCCTGATCCGTAGTCAGGTGCTCTATTCAGTTGAGCTACAAGGCCATCCGTGTAATCGGAGTGCAAAGATAAACAATAAATTCATTTCTAGGCAAGAACAATTCAGGAAAGAAAGCTTCGTTTTTTTACGAAATGTCTGGTGGAGCCTCTTATCCCTGCTAGAATTATTTTACCTTTGCCAATATATTCTAAGAAATCTAGAGAAAATTAGTTAAACGTGTTATACTACAAAAGAATTTTAGGAGGGTTAGCCCTTCTTGCACTCATTGCCACTACTTCGGTACAAGCTCAAGAAACTACCACTACTCCCGTAGGAGCTCAACCTGACTTGCCCGGTATGTTAATGTTAGATTTTGGCTTCAATTTCCTCAATAACGCCCCCGATTCAGTAGATACCCGTATCTGGGGTTCGCGTGGATTTAATATCTACTACCTCTATCCAATTCCTATTGGTGAGTCTAAATTCTCTTTGCACACGGGCTTAGGACTAGGGTTTGCTAACTATAGTTTTGATGGTAGAGTTACTTTAAGTGATGAACGAGACTCTACCCGATTTGTACCTTTAGATGCTGCAACTTATCCTGAGCTGCAAAAAACTCAGCTTGCCACCCACTATATAGATATTCCACTAGAAGTGCGCTTCTTTACTAAAGAGAATTACCGAGGCTTTACTGTAGCATTAGGCGGACGATTGGGCCGATTAATCAATTCGTTTACTAAGATCAAGTACGAGGACGATGGAAGAGGCCAGGAAGATAAATTCAAACGTCGTTACAACTTAAACCCTTGGCGTTACGGGGCTTACGCCAAACTGGGTTTTAGGGGTATTACTTTAACCGGTCAGTATACCTTTTCTGAGCTGTTTACTCCCGATGAAGGCCCCCGAATGAATAACTACAATTTGGGGATTACGATTGGTTTGTTTTAAAATAGAAATTGCCACTACGAATATTACATGATTCTGTGATAATTAAATGTAGGCTGGTAAACCCTGCTGAAATTCAAAGCGTTGCTGGTGGTGATGAATACGACAACAGTAATGATGTAGGCCATTGGTAATAACCAGATAAGGAGCTTGCAGTGTATGATTGTACCACGCTGACTGCTGAAACGTACGTTCTCCTAGTTTTACATCATAAGATTTGCACTCTACTACCAAGAAAGGCTGAGTATCCTTACCAAAAACGACAATATCCGCTCGTTTTTTTTGACCATT
This sequence comes from uncultured Flammeovirgaceae bacterium, assembly GCA_937138955.1. Classification (GTDB taxonomy): domain Bacteria; phylum Bacteroidota; class Bacteroidia; order Cytophagales; family Cyclobacteriaceae; genus Tunicatimonas. The sequence continues at coordinate 3,372 of CAKZPJ010000412.1, forward strand.
TACCGTTAGCCCGCATTCTATTTTAAGTAGAGACCTAGGGTAATGTAAATGATCAACTAAATAATGAGCGAAGTGCTGGCGCACCCATTCTTCGGGGGTTAGGGCGATGTACTTCTTACGAAATACATCAAAAATCATCTGCCCCGAATCTTCAACAACAATACGTGGTGTGAATGAAGGTAAGTTTAAAGAAGGTAGTGATTGGGGCATGATATTGGTCCAATAGCATTGGGATGTTAAAGCGGTAGCCAGAGTCGACCATCGCACAATATCCAAAATTACTCAATTAAGTGAAAACCCACGAACACATTAACACCATAACGCATAAACACTATATTGCCACAATGCTAAAATATCATAACACAAATTTTATGTGCTAACTTCGCAATTGGAGTAAGAGCATGTTTAAGTTTTGTTTTTGTAAGCGAGAAGGAGCTATTTCGGGGGCTGACGAGTGTAT
>CAKZPJ010000413.1 GCA_937138955.1 uncultured Flammeovirgaceae bacterium
AAAGTATCTACACCCTCTAAAATCAGTATATCCAGATTTTGATGCGTTTGCCCTAGTAATAATGAAAACAATGTTACATATAGAAATTTTTTACTATGGAAAAGCAAGAAAACGTAAAATCACAAGATATTGCTCATTGCCCAATTTGCGACGCTAATGCAGTAGAACCATGTCAGCAGCCCAAAACGGATGACTGTCCGCGGGAGGATGAGAAGAAATAATCTTTATTAAATTTAGTTGAAAGGAGAGGCTTAAAGGCTTCTCCTTTTTTTATTCGAGCTTTTCTTTGTAAAATTATGAGGTACAAAAACAACCTATAATCCTATGAAAACTTTAGTATCTCTTTCATTAACCTCTACGCTGTTCGTTGCTCTACTTTGGGTAAGCAGTTGCGCTTCTTCCAAGACAATGGTTTACGACCCCGCCGGAACGTGGAACTATTCGGTAACCGGAACTCCCAATGGAACAGTAGATGGCACATTGGTAATTTCTAAAAATGGCGATGCTTATGCGGGAGAGCTTCGCTCATCGCAAGGAAACATTGCGCTGGATGACTTAATGATAGAAGGACAAGCGCTGAATGCTACATTTGATTACAGTGGCACGGAGCTAACGATGAATGGTGTATTTGAAGGTGATACCTTCGATGGAGAAGTGGCTGCTGGCTACGATAGCTTTGATATGACCGCTAGCCGAGCGAACTAGGTTGATGATTTTCTAACTGTGAAGCGGGAACCTCTGAGGCTGCCGAACGAGGTTCTTTCTCATTGAAAAAGCGATTCTGGAAAATCAGGATAATGGCTACACCTACGAAAATAGAAGCATCGGCAATGTTGAAAATAGGCCAGAGTGCCATATATTTTCCTCCCCAAATTGGTACCCAATCAGCCACGCGACCTTCCCAAATATCAACGTAAAACATATCAATTACCTGACCGTGGAACCAAGGTGTAGATGAACCGTAGGGGGCGTTATCTAACAATACTCCGTACAAAGCACTATCGATTACATTGCCAATGGCTCCCCCCAAAATAAGTGCTACTGACCATAATAGTCCCGGGTGGACTTTCTTCCTAGCCAGCGCATAAAGGTAGTACGCAATACCCACCATCGCAAACAGGCGAAATATGGTGAGGATGAGCTTTCCATACTCCGACCCCAATTCCATACCGAAGGCCATGCCGGGATTTAGGGTGTAGTGCAGTTTAAACCAATCGCCAAATACCGGAATCTGGCCGATTACTCCCATATCCATATTATTATGGACAAGTAGCTTTACAGTATGATCCAGGATGATAATGCCTATACTCAACAAATAATATTTCCAGTATTTCACGCTAGTTCTTATTTAGTCTTTAGCTTTGATACGTTAGCTTAATTTTGTGGTTGTCAGTTCCCCTTTCCGTTTAATAACTCGATAAACTCTCTGAAGTCTTGGTTCAGAACCATATTTCCAGGTATTATATTCTTGCCGAATTTCTTCTAATGCATTAAGGCGGTCAATAGGGAATTGACTTGACCAGTAGTCAAGATCATCAGGTTCTTGTCCATTTTTGTAAATACCTCCTTGGCTTTTATTCATTCTCGCCATCGTTCCCCAATTCACTTCTCTACTTCTACTAAGATATTTACCGTAAGATCATCAATCTCTAACGATGTTCCATTAGATAACGTATCTACCGTAGATAATTCTAACGCTTGAGTTTCCTGACAAATGTAATTTTTATAGCTAAGGGTGGCACTATTAAGCAGAGTATCACCTTTTTCTATTTTTACCCGAATTTTATCCTGCACATCTAACCCCTGGTCTTTCCGAAGGTTCTGAATACGGTTTACCAAATCTCGAGCTAAACCTTCCTGTCGTAGCTCTTCGGTAATCGTAATATCCAAGGCAACGGTCACATTACCTTCTCGAGCTACCGACCATCCCGGAATATCTTCCGAAGTAATTTCTACATCTTCGGTTGTAAGCGTAATACGCTCTTGGGGCAAAGCAAGTTCGTAGCGTTGCTCTTGTTCTAAACGATTAATTTCTTCTTGCCCCATTTGCGCCACTGCCTTACTAATATCTTTCATCATACGGCCGTACTGCTTACCTAACTTACGAAAGTTTGGCTTAATTTTTTTTACCAGTACGCCCGAAGTGTCATCAATATACTCAATGCCTTTGACGTTCACTTCAGAAAGGACAATATCTTCCACTTCCTCCATCTGCCGTTTAAAGTCAGCATCTAGCACGGGAATCAGAATGCGGGATAAAGGTTGCCGAACTTTAATAGTATGTTGCTTTCGTAGCGAATGCACCAAAGAGGAAGCTAGCTGCGCCATCTGCATTTTATTTTCCAGCTGCTGATCAATGGCCTGTTCGTTGGCTTCTGGAAAATCAGTCAAATGTACCGACTCCTTATTTTGCCGTTGACTTGTCTGATTTAGGCTACGAAATAGGTGCTCGGAGTAAAATGGGGCAATCGGCGACGATAATTGCGCTAGCGTAGTCAAGCAGGTATACAGCGTCTGGTAAGCAGCTTGTTTATTTTCGTTGTATTCGCCCTGCCAAAATCGCTTGCGGTTCAGGCGAACGTACCAGTTACTCAGATCGTCTATCGTAAAATCTTGAATAGCCCGCGCAGCTCGGGTTGGCTCATAATCGTGATAAGATTCATCTACCTGCTTTACTAAGCTATGCAGTTTGGAGATAATCCAACGGTCACTTTCGGTACGGCGGTCCAGCGGAATCTCTTCTTCGACAAAGGTGAAGTTATCCAGGTTGGCGTAGAGGGCAAAGAAAGCGTAGGTATTTTGCAGCGTTCCGAAGAAGCGACGTTGTACCTCTTTTACTCCTTCAATATCAAATTTTAGATTGTCCCACGGATTGGCATTGGAGATCATGTACCAGCGGGTGGCATCTGGTCCGTGTTCGGCTAACGTAGAAAACGGATTAACCGCATTGCCCAACCGCTTCGACATTTTATTACCGTTTTTATCCAGCACCAAGCCGGTAGAAACTACATTTTTGAACGCTACACTGTCATACAGCAACCCAGCAATGGTATGTAGCGTGAAGAACCAGCCCCGGGTTTGATCCACTCCTTCGGAGATAAAATCCGCCGGATAACGCTGCTCAAATACTTCCTTATTTTCAAACGGATAATGCCACTGGGCGTAGGGCATGGCTCCCGAATCAAACCAAACATCAATTAAATCCGCTTCGCGAGTCATTTTTTGACCGCTATCACTGACCAGCGTAACCCAATCTACGTAGGGTCGGTGTAAATCTTCCTTCGCAAGAGCGTCGTTATTCTTCCGAACCAGTTCGGTATCATCCGCAAAGGCTTCGTTAGCTTTTTCAATTTCTTCGGTTAGCTCGGCCACGGAACCAATACATTTTTCTTCTTTTCCATTTTCGGCGCGCCAAATAGGTAGCGGTGTACCCCAGTAGCGGGAGCGACTCAGATTCCAATCGACCAGGTTTTCCAGCCAGTTACCGAAGCGTCCGGTTCCGGTAGATTCTGGCTTCCAGTGAATCGTTTTATTCAGAGCTACTAACTGATCTTTCTTGGCGGTGGTGCGAATGAACCAGGATTCTAATGGGTAATAAAGAATTGGCTTATCAGTACGCCAGCAGTGCGGATACGAGTGTTCGTACTTTTCTACCTTAAAGGCTTTATTTTCCTGCTTGAGCTTGATAGCAATTTTTACGTCCGTAGATTGATAGCCAGCCGCACTCTCATCTTCTTCATCGTAGTTCTTCACTGGCATATTGGCAAAATCGGTGATTTCAGCTACGAAGCGACCTTGCTTATTGACAATAGGCGCGTCGTTACCGTTTTC
>CAKZPJ010000414.1 GCA_937138955.1 uncultured Flammeovirgaceae bacterium
ACCTAAATTCCTCATCTGCGGAGCTTCAGCCTACAGCCGTGATTGGGACTACGAGCGGTTGCGAGCAATTGCCGATAGCGTAGACGCTCTGTTGTTAGCAGATATTTCTCATCCTTCGGCTCTTATTGCCAAGGGTTTGCTAAACGACCCACTACCGCACTGCCACTTTGTAACCACCACTACCCACAAAACTCTACGCGGCCCGAGGGGCGGGCTGATTATGATGGGACAAGATTTTGATAATCCATTTGGCACAACTACCGCTAAAGGCTCAATACGCCCGATGTCGGCACTGGTAGATATGGGCGTATTTCCGGGTACTCAGGGTGGCCCATTAGAGCACGTAATTGCCGCCAAAGCAATCGCCTTTAAAGAGGCTTTATCGGATGAATTTCTCACTTACACTCAGCAAGTAATTACCAATGCTCAAGTGATGGCTCAGGAATTTATAGATCGGGGCTACTACGTTATTTCAGGTGGTACCGATAATCACGAAATGCTGATTGACCTGCGTTCTAAAGAGATTACTGGGAAAGCTGCCGAAAAAGCATTGGGTGAAGCTGATATTACCGTGAACAAAAATATGGTTCCCTTCGACGACAAGTCGCCATTTGTAACTTCCGGTATTCGAGTAGGCAGTGCGGCGGTAACTACGCGCGGTATGGGCGAAGAAGAGATGAAGCGCATTGTTGAACTAATAGATGAAGTAATTACGCATCGAGATTACGAGAATCAGCTTCATCAAATACAGCAGTCGGTGAACCAAATGATGGCTGAGTTTCCTTTATACAGTAGTTTGGAGAAGTTATAAAAGACCGTGGAAGAGCAAACCGGAAATCAGTTAGAGCCTAAAGAGAATGGGCTGAGTACCCATAAAGATCAGATCGTCGAGAAATACTCAGCTCCTCCCGCTGAAGAAAAACAAATGTCCTTTCTGGATCATTTGGAAGAGCTACGTTGGCACATCATCCGTTCCATGGCAGCAATTATGGTCTTTGCCGTAGCAGCGTTTGCGGCTAAAGAATTTGTTTGGGGAGTTCTAATCTTAGGTCCTACTCAAGTAGATTTCTGGACATTTCGCCAGTTTTGCAAAATTGGAAATCTAGTAGGTTCCGATGCTTTCTGTATGACCGAGATGCCGTTTATCATTCAGAGCCGCAAGATGACCGGGCAGTTTACCATGCACATCTACTCTTCGGCAGTTATCGGGCTGATTGCTTCTTTCCCTTACGTATTTTTTGAGATATGGCGGTTTATCAGCCCCGGGCTATACGATACTGAGCGTAAACTAAGCCGGGGAGCGGTATTCTTCGTAAGTATGCTCTTTTTAATAGGGGTATTATTTGGTTACTTCGTAGTAACCCCAATCTCGGTAAACTTTCTGGGTAACTACCAAGTAGACCCCAGTATACTCAATGAATTTGATATTACGTCTTACGTTGGTATTCTCATCACATTAGTGTTAGCCTGTGGTCTGTTGTTCCAACTGCCCATTGTTGTGTATTTTCTAAGTAAGGCGGGTATTATTACCCCATCAGTTCTAGTCACGTATCGTCGCCATGCCATTGTCGTAATCCTGATTATTTCGGCACTGGTCACTCCGCCCGACCCAGTAACTCAGTTATTAGTCACCTTTCCACTTATCTTACTGTACCAGGCTAGTATTCTGATTTCCAAGTGGGTGCTACGCAAGAAAAAGGCAGAAGAAGCTCTGAATGATTAGTATACATTAAGGTTGCCCGGCTCCAATTCTACGATAGATAGGTTGGCTCGGCAGCTTTTCATAAGTAGCGGCTATGGCGGGAATTCGTTCAAAAACGCGAGGCATCAATCCGGATTTATCAATAATAAGTTCAGGCATGTCGTTTCGGAATGCATCGTATACAAACGATACATTTTTAAAGTCATCTAAATTAGTTAGCTGCTTTGAAGCCAATGACCAATTTAAATAAGGCGTAGCCAAACGCGCTTTTTGGTATATATTTATCTGCTTACCAAGCATTAATACTTTTTTCCCCGCCACCAAATCATCGTAAGCCGTAGGTTGTATCATAAGCTGATCGCTGTGCGTGACCTGCTGGAGTGAAAAGAAATTAAACAGTAAAGCATAGCCGTTAAAAATAAGAAGAAACGCCAGCCCAACGGCAACCAGCTCAGCAATAAGTATACGACGAATGATAAGCAAGAAGTGAGTAACGAAGAAAGCAACCGGAGGTACAAAGTACAAAAGGTGGTACGGAGCCAGTTGCCGCACAAGTAGCAACGTCGCCAGCGCGGCCACTATTTTTATACCCATAACTCCCTGTAGCTTGCTTTGCTGGTTAGTATATCGCTTATACCGACCCAGTCGGTAAACCGAGATAATAAGGAAAACCAGGGGGGTAATACCAATAATAAGCAGTCGCCAATCGCCAATGTAGGGGTTGCGTTCAATAGTGCGGAAGGAAAGTAGATACTGCTGAGCAAAGCCACTAGACGCCTCAAATAAATAGAAATAGGTAAATGCCACCAGTAGTGGTAAGGCAAAACCGTACAGCAACATAAAAAAGCGCCGAAGCGAAAGGTTAGCAAAAAACAAATAAGCCAGTAGTGAAGAAATCAGGTAGATCACACTGGGCAAATAACAGAGAGCCGCTAGTCCAATAAAAATACCGGTACTCAGAATGCGCACATCGCGCGACTGACTCTCAATGCGGTAAAAAATATTCCGCAACGCCAACAATACCCAAGTGAGCGAAAGTAGTACCGGAGAGAGCGTATAAAAATCAAACGAAAGACAGGTAATGAGCGCGTAAACTAGTGCTGGAACATACGTGTTTTCGTGAAAAGCTTTTTTTCTGAGCAGAAAGTCATTAAAAATTAGACATTGGTATGTGATGAGCAACGCTGCCAGAATTACGTAAGCCACCTGACTACGGGAAAAAACCAGATCAACCAAATGGTAGACTAAGGCCGAGAGCGGTCCGATATTCTCCCACAGCTGAGTATACAGCTGATCGCCCTCAGCTAAATTTTCTCCTACTAACATCCAATTAAGTTCAGGAAGCGTAAGATAATCATCGCTTAAAAATATGGGTAACCGCACTAGCAGTAACAACACAAATAACAGAGGAATCCGGTACGGATCGTTAACTCGAAAAAAGGTAAGCAATACGGTTTGTTTAAGAAGCCGAAAGTAAGCACGATACAAATACAAAAAAAACAATCCACCTCGGCATCCGCAATGTTGTGTACTTTTTTACCTAGATTTATGTGAATTAAGTTGCAACGATAGTATGTTTGTCTATTAGCACCAGCAATGTATGAGAGTATTGGAAACCAATCGGTTGGTGATTGAACAAGCTAGTATAAATGATGCTAGTTTCTTCTATAGATTACTAAATAGTCCTACTTGGCTTGAGCACATTGGTGATAGGGGAATAAGATCAGAAGAAGACGCTCAAAGTTATATTGAAGATAACTTCATCAATGCTTATCAGGAAGTTGGTTATGGTTTATTTAAGATGGTACTTAAGGATGAAAGCATACCTATTGGAGTTTGTGGGTTTATAAAGCGCGATTATTTAACAAGTGTCGATATCGGATTTGCCATTCTTCCCGAATATGAAAGGCAAGGATACACATTAGAGGCAGTCCAAGCACTAATGAATTACGGAAGAACAGTATTAAAATTAAATCCTATTTTAGCAATTACTACCGATACCAATAGCAAGTCAAGAGCTTTACTAGCCAAAATTGGACTACGGGAGAAAGGAACAGTGAAATCAAATAACAGCGAAACTGAGTTTGTACTGTATTCGGATCATTAAAGAGTAAATGAAGTAAGTGCCGAATTTTGGTGCTAATAAAGATAGGGAAACGATATGAAAGAAAGCAAACGACAGCGACAGTCTTCGTCGCTACTACAAAAAGAGCTAAGTGAAATTTTTCAACGTAATGGATCATCCATTTTAGGAACTACTGATTTTGTAACAGTATCGCGGGTACAGGTAAGCCCTGACCTGGGAGTGGCTAAAATTTATCTCAGCTTTATGCTGAGCAAACGAAAGGAGCAACTCATGGACACCATCCAATTCCGAAAGGGTGAAATCCGTCGCTTGCTTGGTAACCGAATTGGAAAAGTGGTTCGGGTAGTGCCCGAGCTGAATTTTTTCTTAGATGACAGTGCCGATTACGCTGCCCGTATGGATAAGATTATCTCCGAGTTGGATATTCCTCCGTCCGAAGAAGAATAGGTGAGAGATGAGAAATGAAAGATGGAGAAGTTGGAAGAGGCGTATGGCAATACACCCGAACAACCGAGCAATTGAACAATCGCGCCATTTAGCAATCAATAGATGAACTTCCCTTTTCTGGTAGCCCGCCGCTACTTCCGATCAAAGAAGAAAAAAAACTTTATTCAGATTATCTCCAATATTTCAATGATTGGAGTAGCGGTGGGTACTATGGCTCTGATTATAGTGCTTTCAGTATTTAATGGATTAGAAGACTTAATCAAGGAATCAAAAAGTACTTTCGATCCTGAGCTTAAGATTGTACCCATACGAGGAAAAACATTTCTAGCCACTGATTCACTATTAAAAGTAATTCAGCAGGTGAAGGGAGTTGATGTAGTTACGCAGGTGATTGAGGATAATGCAATAGCGCGTTATCAGGATGCTCAAATGATTGTTACGCTCAAAGGTGTAAGCGATAACTTTGTGCAGCAGCAACGGCTCAGTCAAGCAATGATTCATGGCGATCTAAAGTTAAAGAAAGAGGATATTAACTACGCCATTATGGGCCAGGGCGTGCAGTATACGCTATCTATTGCTCCTTCTAATGAGTTTTATACTATGCAACTGCTCACACCCCGACAGACGGCTAGTAGCAGTGGTTTTAATCCTGACCCGATGAACCGCTACTTCAAGCGGAAAAATATTATGCCAGGCGGCGTTTTCGCTAACGAAAAAGAGTACGATGCCAGCTACGTAATTGTGCCCCTCAGATTTGCCCAACAATTGTTCGATTATGGTGAAGAACGTACCGCACTAGAAATTAAAACAGAAGATAATATTTCTGTGAGTCGGGTTGAAAGCCAATTAGAGGACTTGTTCTCTTCTGAAGATTATCAAGTGCTGAATAGCGACGAACAGCACGCTAGCCTGCTTCGGGCGGTGAAATGGGAAAAGCTATTTGTGTACGTTACCTTCTCATTTATTCTGGCTATAGCTTCTTTTAATATTTTCTTTTCACTGTCCATGCTAGCTATTGATAAGCGAAAAGATATTGCAATGCTCTTCGCCATGGGGGCTCAGCAACGTACAGTAAAGTCTATCTTCTTACTTGAGGGAGTTATTATTGCTCTACTCGGAGCCGGTAGTGGGTTGTTAGCAGCGGTTATCATTTGCTGGGCACAGCAAACTTTTGGAATTGTATCTATGGGAATGCAAACGGCCATCGTAGATGCCTACCCAGTGAAGATGGAGCTTTCTGACTTTCTGTTTACTGCTCTCAGTATCTCTCTCATTACTTTTTTGGCTTCTTATCGCCCGGCCCTTATTGCATCGCGTACCGATGTAAAAGATTTTTTGTAAAGTAATTATTTTGCCTAAATTGTGGGTTAGCTTGTTTGCAACAACCTCAACTATCAACTGCTAACCTCCCTATGAAAGTCTCGCCCGAACGGCCATTTAAAGTACTTTATTCACTTTTTAACCACGAATACCTAGGCTACTTGTTTGAGTCGTTTGCCGTACAACTGAATGAGAGGCAAGAATTTACCTTTGAGCATCAGAATATTTCTTATAAGAATGCTCGTGAGTTTTCTAAAGATCTTGATGAGCAGGATTATGAGTTAATTCAGCTGATGGACTCCATGCAGCAGGAAGTCATTATCAAGAAATTTCATAAAAAGCGAGTAAAGCCCCACGAGTTCTTTTTCAAGGTTTACTTAGGAGATAGTGAGAAAAATCAAGCCTTAAAGGAAGAAATTGCGGCGTATCTGGAAGATATTCGCGCCCAAATACTCCCTTTGCTTCGGGGGAAGCGGTTGTTTGAAATGAGTAAAGATGGCGAACCAGTAGGTCAAAAGATTGAGGTGTTGCCCAAAAAAGCCACGGTGCTTTTTCACTTTAGGCGCAACGAAGATAATACTCACTACTTTCCAACCATCAAATACGATAACGAGAAAGTAGACTTTCAGTACAAGCACGCCTATATCATTTGTAACCAGCCCGCCTGGATGGTGCTGGAAAACCGTCTGTATACTTTTGAAAAGGAAGTAGATGGAAACAAACTTCAACCCTTTCTTAACAAGAAATTTATCGCTATTCCCAGGAAGGTAGAAGACTCGTACTACCGCAAATTTGTCGCTTCGCTGATTTCGTCATTTGATGTTTATGCCAAAGGCTTTGATATTGTGACAGAACGGCATCGGCCTAAACCAATTTTGTCTTTTCATGAGATCTCATCTACTCCGTCAGAAGAGCGCAATAACGGACGTGGCAGTAGCACAGCTACGCTTTCCAAAAATGTTTCAGTCAGCTATATTAATTTTGAATTAGCCTTTCAGTACGGCACCCACCAATTTCAGGCTGACACTGAGAGGGTGAGTGTAGTAGTTGATAAAGATGAAAAGAATGACCAGTATACGTTTCGTCGGATCGTTCGCAACCACTACGCCGAAAAGGAAGCACTTGGGTTTTTGCAAGAACATGCTCTTCCATTGGAAGGCCGTAAAAAGATGCTTGACCGAGATGCTGCTATTGATTGGGTCAATCAAAATAAAGCAGAACTACAAGAATTCGGCATCGCGTTGAGGCAACAGGTGGTAGGTGAGAAGAAATATTTTCTAGGCGAATCAACCATGAAAGTAGAGGTACGCGAGAATATTGATTGGTTCGATATTCACGCTATCGTCAAATTTGGTGAATATGAGATTCCCTTTGCCGAAATTCGCTCACTCATTTTGGCTAAGAAGCGGGAGGTAATGTTACCCAATGGCGAAGTAGCTATCATTCCTGAAGTGTGGTTTACCGAATATTCGGAGCTATTTGCTTTTACCGAATCACCAGATATGGATGCAGGCAATGTGCGCTTGAAAAAGTATCACCTATCGTTGGTGCAAGACTTGCAAAATGGGAACTTGGCTAAAGTGACCATGGACCGCAAGCTAGATCGTTTACGACAGTTCGAAAAAATTGAGGATCATCAGCTACCGGAACACTTCAAAGGCACACTGCGGCCCTATCAAAAAGCCGGTTACAATTGGATGCATTTTTTGAACCAGTACCACTTTGGTGGCTGCCTGGCTGATGATATGGGACTGGGGAAAACAGTGCAAACCCTGGCTCTGCTGCAACGGCAAAAGGAGTTACATGAGGAGCAACAGCAAACCATGAATACCTCCTTGTTGATTATGCCCACTTCGCTGATTTATAATTGGGAGATGGAAGCTGCCAAATTTACTCCTAACTTGAAAGTGTTTACCTATACCGGAACTCACCGTGACAAAAACGTGGCGCAATTTGCCGACTACGACTTGGTGCTGACATCCTACGGTATTGCTCGCATAGATATTGATATTTTAAAAGATTACTATTTTCACTATGTGATTCTAGACGAGTCGCAAGCCATCAAAAATCCTGATTCTAATATAGCGCAGGCGGTTCGTGAATTTAACGCTAAACACCGTCTCATTCTAACGGGTACGCCGCTGGAAAATAGCACTATGGACCTCTGGTCGCAGATGACATTCATTAATCCTGGATTATTGGGAAGCCAGTCGTTCTTCCGAAGTGAGTTTGTCGTCCCTATTGAGAAGAAAGGCAACCTAAATAAAACTTCTAAGCTGTATAGTATTATTAAACCGTTTATCCTTCGGCGACAGAAATGGCAAGTAGCTACTGAGTTACCTGAGAAGGTGGAGAACGTGAAGTACTGTACTATGACGAATGAGCAAGAAGCCTGCTATGAAGAAGCAAAGTCATTTTACCGCAATGAGATTCTCAACCTAATTGAGAACGAAGGGATCAAGAAATCGCAGTTACTATTGTTGCAGGGCCTAACCAAGCTACGGCAGATTGCCAATCACCCGAAGATGGTGGATGAAAGCTATGAGCATGATTCAGGTAAGATGGAAGATATGCTTCATATGATTGTCAGCACACTGAGCGAAGGACATAAAATTCTTATTTTCAGTCAGTTTGTAAAGCATTTGACCCTGCTGAAGAAGCACCTAACCGAAATGAATTATCCATTTGCCTACCTAGACGGAAGTACCAAAAATCGTAAAGAGCAAGTGGAGCGTTTCCAGCACGATGCTTCTTTGAATTTGTTTCTGATCTCTTTGCGAGCGGGTGGGGTTGGACTTAATCTGACAAAAGCTGACTACGTATTTATCCTTGACCCTTGGTGGAACCCAGCGGTAGAAGCCCAAGCGATTGACCGAGCGCACCGAATTGGTCAGAAAAACCAGGTGTTTACCTACAAATTTATTACCCGGAACACCGTGGAGGAGAAAATTCTCCGACTGCAGCGTAGTAAAGTAAAACTAGCTACTGATCTTATCTCTACTGAGGAAACCTTTGTGAAGCGATTAACCCAAGAGGATATTACCGCCATATTGAGCTAGAAAATAAGCAGCTTCTAATAGGAAAACGGTCGGTAGCCAGCAGTTCGTTAATTGCTAAAAATTAGAGTTCAAAAAATGACTACCAACCGTTATTTCTTGATAGTATGCGAATCAAGGCTCAGGATTACGTGCCTCTACGGGGTATGAAGATGGGTTTACTGTAGTCATGTTAATGATTTTCCACTGACCTTCCATCTTTTCTAGCACTCGCTGCTCCTTCAGTGTAACCCCATTATTGGTGCTTTGGTCAAAACGTGCCCAGGCTATATTATCAGTTATTTTATAGTGCCAATCACTTCGATCTACGTTCATTTTACCTTCTACCGGTGGGTTTTGTTCCATAGACTGCTTCATATGGCTGCTTATTTCATCCCAGCCATCAGCAAATTCTATATATTCGTTCATCGTTACGCTGAAGTAGGCATAAGGGGTGTGCCCCCAATGTTCAGCCCATTTATCGTAATTCCGCTCTAGCCAAGCATTGGTTTCTCCCTCAATAACTTGCCGTATTGCGTCCTCTTCACCTTGGGCAAAAAGCGTAGTAACGGAGAATAGTAAAAGCGTTAACAAAAATGCAGTTGTCTTCATAGCAGTGAAAGTTTAAGTTATCTATTTGAAAACTTTTATTTCAAGAATATGGATGTACAACCAATGAACCGGCGAAGGACACGAACCAACAAATGATAGGGCAAAAAGCTAAAGCAAGAATAGTACTGTTCGCCGGAACAAACCCTATGAGCAAAAATGGGTAGTTGCTATAAGCGTAAGCAACTCTCATTTATTAATGTACATAATTTTTCCGGTGAATACCAAATCTGATTGATTAGATTTTAAAAACAGATCAAAATTTGTTGGTTAGAATAGTAATTTGGCAATCAGAGTTTGGTAAAAACTACATGTCGAATTTACAGCTAAGTTCTACGGCTGAGCTGAGATATCCACCACCGGATTAATCTCTTTCCAAGCCAAAGCACTAGAACCTAGCACCGCAGCGTTACGACCCTCTAGTGCTGAAGGAAGAATAGGTACTTTATTTTTGAAAATCTCAAACATATGCTCTTCCATATACTGCTTAGTTGGCTTAAACAACGTATCCCCAGCTTTTGCTAAACCACCCAACAGAAAAATAGCTTCAGGACTGAAAATTGCTACTATGTCGGATAGGCTGCGCCCGAGCAGTTCGGCAGTGTAATCAAATGCTTCAAGAGCAACCGGATCACCTTTCAGAGCCAAATCGGTAATCATGGCTGCTGATAAATTATTGTAAGTGACATCTCGCAGGGGGGTTTCGTCAACCATATCAGCTAGTAGTTTAAACACCGTTCGCTTAATACCCGTAGCCGATACATAGGCTTCCAAGCAACCCTGGCGACCCAAACCACAGGTTCTACCGCCCGGACGGTGCATTAAGTGCCCCATTTCTCCGGCAAAGCCATCGTTACCGTAGATCAGATCA
>CAKZPJ010000415.1 GCA_937138955.1 uncultured Flammeovirgaceae bacterium
GGTAGCCCAAAAGGCGTGTTTGTAGCACGAAGTAACAACTCAAACAGCTTCTAAATTCTTGTACCACTGTGGCAGCGGATTTTACTTTAATCAGCCGCTCACTCCTGAGTAACATATCTGAAGATGCCAAGTTGAAACTAGTATATAAAAAAACTAGTTCGCATGATTATCGCCGTATCGGGAAATATTGGAACAGGAAAAACCACCTTAGTTAATCGATTAGCTAAACACTTCGATGCTAGAGCTGAACTGGAAGCCGTACGTGACAATCCGTATTTGAATGATTTTTACGAGGATATGCTGCGTTGGGCCTTTCCTTTACAAATTTATTTCTTGAGTCATCGGTTTGAGCAAGGAGTACGAATTTCTTCTTCTGAGCAGCCCACCATATTAGATCGTACAATCTACGAAGACGCTCACATTTTTGCCTATAATCTGTTCAAATCCAACTATTTAAGTGATAGAGATTATCAAAATTATCAGCACCTATACAAAACAATGATCGGCTTGGTGCCTCCGCCTGACTTGATTATCTTTCTGAAAGGAGGTATAAGCACACTACAGCAACGAATTAAGCATCGCCACCGTACTCAAGATCAGCAGCGAAAAAATGAAGATACGATTCCTACCGATTATCTTCAGAATCTTAATGATTGCTACGAACAGTGGACAGTAACATTTTCGCTGTGCCCGATTTTTACAATTGATATTGATTTAGTAGATTTAGCAGAAGAAAAATCGTTTCAGGAACTATTAGACGATATAAGACCTTACCTGCCTACACTTTAATGGAAAATCTCTACGTAAAATACACTATTGACAAAACCGATATTTATCGGAAGCTGGTTGCATTACCCGTACCCCACGGCGAATTTACCTACGAGAGCACTGATATAATTGCTAAAGGTAGTTTCTGGCAAATGAATCAGCACACTGTCTCGTATCGAGAACTAATCAGCATGTATGAAGATGGATACCATACCATTGAAAAAGAGGAGTATGATCGAGCCGAGGCTTGGTTAAAAAATAGTACAGACCAAGGGTAGAAAAAACTTCATACTGGGTTACTTAGCTGGATCGTGCGATCGGTGCTCAACTGAAACGTGGCTCTGTTCGTAGGAACTATCCATATAGCGTTGGGCAAATTTCTTTAACTCTTCAGCTCGCTGCCGAAGTTTTTCCGCTTGCTGATCAGCCAGCTCCATGTCATGTATAATTGCCCGTTTGGGTTCGGGGTCAGGAGAGGTGGTTGTGTTCGCCATGCCCATATTCTTTAGTACTAATAAGATAGGGATTTCTTCTGAGAAATGCTCCATTCTCATCCTTGAATTTCTGAGAAGAGTCCCTATTTTTGCCCCCTCTTTTTTAGTTTTCAATCCATATGCTGTATGACCACTATCGTAAATCGCATTGCTCCCGCTCTAAATATTAGTACCCGACAAGTAGGGCAAGCCCTTCAACTGTTGGATGACGGGGCTACGGTGCCTTTCATAGCTCGCTACCGGAAAGAAGTTACCGGCAGTCTGGACGAAGTACAGATTACCCAAATCCGCGATCAGGCCAACCAGTTACGCGAATTAGATAAACGCAAAGAGAGTGTTCTAAAATCGATTGATGAGCAAGGAAAACTATCGGACAGCTTGCGGAAGCAAATTGAAACCGCCGATACAATGGCAAAGGTGGAAGACCTATACCTTCCCTACAAACCAAAGCGGCGTACCAAAGCTACTATTGCTCGCGAACGGGGATTAGAACCGCTGGCTGAACAAATTTTTGAGCAAACCAATGCCAATCCTGAGCAGCTTGCTAGTTCATTTGTCAACCCTGAGCAAGAGGTTACCACGGCCGATGAAGCATTGCAAGGTGCTCGAGATATTATAGCCGAATGGATTAATGAAGATCAAACCGCGCGGGAAACGCTGCGGCAGTTGTTCCGCAAAGTAGGAATCATAAAGACTAAAGTGCTAAAAGATAAAGAGGCAGACGGTCATAAGTTTCGCGACTATTTTGAGTGGGAAGAAGCGGTAGCTAAAGTTCCTTCTCACCGATTGCTAGCTATGCGACGAGGCGAAAAAGAAGGTTTTCTTTCGTTAACAATCGCTCCCCCTGAAGAGCAAGCAATAGCTAGGCTAGAACGGCAGTTCCTAAAAAATAATAATTCTTCTACTCAACAAGTACAATTAGCGGTAACTGATGCTTACAAACGGCTACTTCGTCCTTCGTTGGAGACGGAAGTTCGACTGGAAACCAAGAAGAAAGCCGATACCGAAGCTATTGAGGTGTTCTCCGAAAACTTACGCCAATTATTACTTGCGGCACCATTGGGCGAAAAAAATATTCTAGCCTTAGACCCTGGATTTCGTACCGGTTGTAAATTAGTGTGCTTAGATCGGCAGGGAAAACTACTGGAACATACGACTATCTACCCGAATCCACCCCAGAAGCAAACTTACGAGTCAGCTAGCACGGTTATGCATCTTTGCGAAAAGCATCAGATGGAAGCTATTGCTATCGGAAATGGAACCGCCAGCCGAGAAACTGAGCAA
Organism: uncultured Flammeovirgaceae bacterium; assembly: GCA_937138955.1. GTDB lineage: Bacteria > Bacteroidota > Bacteroidia > Cytophagales > Cyclobacteriaceae > Tunicatimonas. Next base: position 2,547 of record CAKZPJ010000415.1, read on the forward strand.
TTTGTAGCTACCCACGTAAAATTCTCTTCGCCCATTCCGGTAATTATGGTCAACGAAAGTGGCGCATCTATCTATTCTGCTTCGGAAGTAGCTCGAGACGAATTTCCTGATAAAGATGTAACTGTTCGGGGAGCCGTTTCTATCGGACGACGCTTACTTGATCCACTGGCTGAGCTAGTAAAAATTGATCCTAAATCTATCGGTGTAGGACAATACCAGCACGATGTTGATCAGAACGCTCTCAAGCAAGGGCTGGAAGATACCGTAGTGAGTTGTGTAAATAAAGTAGGCGTTGATGTGAATACCGCCAGCCAGCAATTGTTGAGTTACGTATCTGGAATTGGCCCAGTACTCGCCAAAAATATGGTGAATTTTCGCGACGAAAACGGGGCCTTTCCTGATCGGAAATCAATTAAGAAAGTAAGTCGATTAGGTGATAAAGTCTTTGAACAAGCCGCCGGGTTCTTACGAATTCGTGGAGCAAAAAACCCATTGGATAACAGTGCCGTTCACCCGGAACGCTACAGCTTAGTCAAGCAGATGGCTCGCGACGTAAATAGCCAAATTGATGATTTATTGACTACTTCCGACTTGCGGAAAAAGATTGATATTCAACGATATACCTCCGAGGAAGTAGGTTTGCCTACGCTCAAGGATATTTTGGAAGAGTTGGATAAACCAGGGCGCGACCCCCGGGAACCGTTTGAACTCTTCCAATTTGAGGAAGGCGTTAACGAGATGAAGGATTTACAGGTCGGAATGAAACTGCCAGGCATTATTACCAACGTAACCAACTTCGGGGCTTTCGTGGATGTAGGCGTACATCAGGATGGGCTAGTCCATATCAGCCACCTAGCCGATCATTTTGTAAAAGACCCTACCCAGGTGGTGAAAGTGCAGCAGAAAGTTCAGGTAACCGTACTTGAAGTAGATATTCCGCGCAAACGGATTGCCCTTTCTATGAAAAAAGACCCATTTGCTGCTCAGCCACCAAAAGCTAAGCTAAAACCCCGCCGAGAACCCCGCAAATCTAATGATGGTAACATGGCCGATCAGCTTCAGCAGTTGAAGAACAAATTTCGGTAAGTATGTGAACGGTTGAAAAGTTCCAGGTTTTAACTTCGCCAAAACTTATTACCTGTAACTCTTGAAACCTTTAAGCCTATAACTTTGCTAATACACCAACCGAGAACTACCGTGCTTATTCAGCCGGATGGCGGCGAAAACTTCGTAGGTCGTGAGGGGGTTGCTTAGGGCATTAATCGCGGTGGTATTCATGTCGTAGCTAAACCCCACATGGAAGTTCGGAAGCTGCACTTCGGCGGTGGCTACGTAGGCATCCTGGAAGCGGTACCATCCGCCAACCCGTAGCATTGTCGGTTCGTTAGCAATACGGTTCATCCGATAAGTCAGGAAACTACCTACGTTTATTTGGTTGGATTCACCTTGGAATAAGGCTACCGCACTTCCTGAAATAAACAATTGCTCCGTTACTCCTAGTACTACACTTCCGTGCGTCTTGAATAATACAGGTAGTGGATCGCTGCCTTCGGTAAGCAAAGAAGTTTCCGGCGAATTTAGATGATACGCGGCTACACCCAGCGATGCACCTTCTAAAACCGATAAGCGTTTTCCGTAGTGACTCTCTTTTTCGTAATACACGTCTTTTCGCCGAGGCGCGTACTGCCACAGAACTCCCCCACTTACATCGAAGAACGCTTTGTCGTTAATGGCTAATCCACTTCCGGCACCATCAAACTGCCCAGTGGCCGGATTGTAGGTGCTTCCCCACTGGTAACCTTCAGGGGAAAGGCTACGCTGCCCAAATCCGGTTTGTAGCCCAAAGACTAAATGCTGAGTGCGCTGAACATCCAATGGCAGATCATAACCAAAAGTTAAATTACCCCCCACGTTTCGGAAGCTCCCGTTAGGCCCCGCTTGATCTTGATGAACAGAAATCCCGATTCCACCAATGTGCCCCCGAGGTTGTATGCCCTTTTCTAAGCGGATAGGTAATACTCCGGTCACCTGATTAGACAGATAGCTCCCTTCTAGCTGATTCCACTGAGCTCGATGAGTAACACTGACAATGGCATTCTCTTCAGTACCAGCAAAAGCAGGATTCAGGTACAACCGAGCGTTATAAAATTGAGAGAACGATGGACTCTGGGCGTAGACACTCTGATAAGCGGTTACGCCTACTAATAAAACGATATATAAAAGTTTACGTAGTTTCATGCTATTTTTTACTTAATAAGAGTGATTTTTCCTTGCTTTTGGAATGTTGAGCCACTATCAAACTGGCCTCGCAAAATGTAGGTGTAGACTCCTGACGGATAATCTCCTCCGTCCCAGCCCTGGCTAAGCGCATCTTCTACGCTGGCTGTCTCGTAGGCAATATCGCCCCAGCGATCAATAATCTGGAAGAGAAAGCCAGCTTCGGCGAAACACCTTCCGTACACCTTCACTACCTGATCATCTGGCTGAGCTGCCTGGGGACTAAGTACGTTAGGTATATTGACCAATGATTCAGCTGAAGCTACTGATACTGTTTCTTCTACTTCGTAGCGGCATCCCCCCACTTGCGTAGTTAACCGAAGCACATGCTCACCCGGAGAAAGTACAGTAGAAATTCGTTCTTGCTCACCAATGAGTTCATCATTTAGCCACCATTGGTACTGCAACTCCTCACCTAAATCCAAAGCACTAGCCGAGAGTGACTGCTCACTACAGTTGATTGCTTCGGTTTCGTAGTCAAAAGAGCCGTTATTAGTCAGCGATACGCCTTCAATAACTACCATTTGCTGGGAAGAATACTGACATTCATCCAGTACAATTTTTAAAGTAATTTCAAATTCCCCTGAAGTTAGTTCGTAGCTGAAGCTGGCTTGCTCGCTTACTGGTTTACCGTCAATCAACCATTGGTACTCAATCTCACTATTAGTAGTATCTGCCTCAAAATCAACTTGGTAAAGATTACAGCTCACTATATCGCCAATAATGTAGCTAAATCCGTCTAAGTTAATTAAATCAATAAGTGGCATTTCTACCTGCTGCTGACTGGAATATTGACAGTTTCCTTCATTAATAATTAGTTGAACATTGTACGTACCGATGCTGAGCCGAGTGCTTAAGCTAGCTTCTTCGCTAACTACCTCGCCATTCACTTTCCACTGATAGGTAAATGCAGAATTCACGGAATCAGATTCAAAGACAAATAATTGCCCCTCGCAGTTTGACTCGCCTTCAGCTCGGTACTTAAAACGGCCTACGTTGCCAGTGCCAATAGCTTCTACCTGAATTGTAGCCACTACTGTATCGGTACAAAGACCTAGCTTTGTTACCAAGGAAACATCCACTTTACTACTGACAACCTCAGTGAATAACAGAGTGCTTTCTCCACCTATTAGCTCACCGTCGGCATACCATTCATACTCAAAATCATCCGAAACAGAATCAGCCTGTACTGATAGCGTAACTGTATTACAGCTCTGGCTCACTATTTCGTGAGAAATAGAATTAAATGTTGGGGTTGCATCACCTATCATTTCATCACCCCCTACAGTGCCTTCTCCACAAGCATTTTGAACCCAAGCTAGTTGGTACGCACCTGGCTTGTCAACCGTAACTTCGTAGGTTGCCAGTTCAGTTTCTACAGTGTCCACTACTTCACCATCTAAGGTATAAGCAAAAGTGACGGGTGCTGAACCATTCAACTGAACGGTAAGAGTTGTCTCTTCGGATGGATTACAGATTGAACCACTTTTCCGAAATAGTTGAGCAGTAGCCGGGGTGAGTACACTTACAATACTATCCTCTAGAATTGTTCCGCCGCATTCGGCAGAACCT
>CAKZPJ010000416.1 GCA_937138955.1 uncultured Flammeovirgaceae bacterium
GCTACGGCGCGCCAAAGGCTGGATTCGGGTGATGTACTGGGATGCACTACTGTCGATGGTGGTGTACACTGTAGTCACTGCTGTTTTTTATCTTTTGGGAGCTGCTATTCTTCACGAGAGCGGGGATATTCCCGAAGGCTATCAGATGGTAGAAGCCTTATCCCGAATTTACACCGAAACGCTGGGGCCAGGTGCAAAATCAATATTTTTACTAGGGGCATTAGTCGTATTATTTTCCACCTTATTTGCGGCCTTGGCCTGTTGGACTCGTATTTTTTCTGATTGTTTTGGTCAAATGGGCTGGCTCAACTTTTACGATCCTATAGTGCGTAAGCGTAGTATTGCAGTACTAGCCTGGGTGTTTCCACTGGTTTGGACTTTATTATTTCTATTTATTCAGCTTCCGGTAATGATGATCTTGATTGGTGGTTTTGTCACATCAATTTTACTACTGATTATCGTATTTGCGGCGTACCACTTCCGCTATCACCGCCTACCCCAGGCCCTCGCTCCTACTTTGGGGTACGATATTGCCTTCTGGACTAGCTCTCTAGTAATTATCTTTATCGGATTGTATAGTATTGTGAAGTTTTTTTAGTATTATAAGATTACATTCCTTACTATTGATACACTACACTAAAAGAAGTATCCGTCGTGACTATTTACTGGCGCATTAGAAATTTTGTGGTAGGTATTTACCTACTCTTTCAAATGGCTCTTTGGCTGGCCTGTCAGTTTCCGGTAAATACCGAAGATATTCAAACAACAAGTCAAAAGCTACTAGATATTCATTTCCATCAACATCTTCCCAATTACTATCAGTCTGTTACCGAGGTGCCAATTACCTTTGTTACTGAACCGACTATTAGCCAACATCTTGAAAGTTCTCTTCCAGGTGTTTTGGTTAGTATATTAGACAGCATTACCATTTCTGACCCATTGCAACCTCAGAGGTTGAATATGACTGATCAAAAGGATCTATTGGCACATCAGCACGAGTAGATTGTTTATCGGTAGAATCTTCTCTTTCCGCTGATTACTATTTTTTATAAAAACTACCTATATTACTATTTTCTAACCTAGCCTACCGTGAAAATAGCTATTTCCATCCTTCTCGCTTTCTCTTTTGTTACTGTTTACCCGGCACTTTCCCAAGAAAAGGCTCGAGTGGTAGTGCTTACCGATATTGAAAACGAGCCGGATGATGCTCAGTCGCTCGTCCGCTTTCTGGCATACAGCAATCATTTTGACACCGAAGCACTTATTGCCACCACCTCAACCCACCTTCGCGATACTACGGCAGAATGGCGCATCCGAGAAATTGTGGAAGCCTACGGAAAAGTACGAACGAACTTACTTAAGCACGAAACGGGCTTTCCAGCTGAGGAATACTTTCATTCGGTTACCAAACAAGGAATTGCTCGCTACGGAATGGATGGAGTAGGTGCTGGAATGGATTCTGAGGGTTCCGACTGGCTGATAGAAGTCGTTGATAAAGAAGATGATCGCCCAGTGTGGGTATCCGTATGGGGCGGCGCCAATGTGCTAGCCCAATCCCTTTGGAAAGTTCGGAAGACCCGAACTCCTGCCGAACTGGCTCGTTTTGTAGCTAAAATTCGAGTTTATACAATCTCTGACCAAGATGATTCGGCTCCCTGGATACGTAAAGAGTTTCCTGACTTATTTTACATTGTTAGTCCGGGTGGAAATTACCGAAATGCTACCTGGTCAGGAATATCAGGTGAGCCTTGGTATAATTTTGCTTCAGGAGCTGATACCAGTATCGTTAAAAATACTTGGCTGCGGGAAAATATTATGGAAGGGCATGGCTCGCTCGCGGCGGAATATCCTGAAGTAGAATACGCAATGGAAGGTGATACCCCAAGCTTTCTATCGCTGATCGATAACGGATTAAATGTTCCAGAACGCCCCGACTATGGTGGTTGGGGTGGTCGTTATGAATTCTACCAACCCCGGTTCAAACCCTACCGACACCGACAAGAAGCTAACCCAGAAACTCGGCCAATATGGACCGATACTCAAGATGAGGTCATGGGGAATGATGGGCGAATTTACATTGACAATCACGCTACTATCTGGCGCTGGCGAGAAGCTTTCCAAAATGATTTTGCGGCTCGTATGGACTGGTGTGTTCAATCGTACGAGGAAGCCAATCATCCACCCGAAGTGAAAGTTACGGGTGAACAGGAAATTACCATTACCGTTGGTGAAGAGTTAACTTTAGATGCATCTGCAAGTTCAGACCCAGATGGAGATAAGCTAGAATACCATTGGTTTCTGTATCCTGAAGCGGGAAATTATTGGAAGCGATCTTGGCGGAGTTTCATTGAACTGGAAAATACTGATCAAACAAAACTACAAATTAAAATTCCGGCAATAGCAAAATTCTCGCCACCTCAAACCACGCACATCATTTTACAAGTAACCGATAACGGCACCCCGAGCCTAACCCGCTACCAGCGAATTATCCTAAACCTAATGCCATCCAACGATTGATGTCACGAGCTTATTAAGGGACTTTCTGACTGCCTAACCGAAATATTTGCAATTGACTGTTGTTGCTTCCAACTAGCAATTGTTTTCCTTGTGAACCCTGAACTATGCTCATATCTTTTACATCAGTAGGTACAAAGAAGCCACTTTCCGCTGGGGTGAGCGGTTGAAACTCACCAGAACCATCACCTAAGAGCACTAATCCAACTCCGGCATCATTACGGGCTGTTTCAATTTCCGCGCCGTACAGATTACCTGCTAACAGAATATCTAAGATTTGATCTTGATTATAGTCGGCAATAATAATATCGTTTACGGATGAGAACTGCGCTTCAGTCGGCAATGTATGTTGTTCGAAAGAGCCATCCCCCGTATTTTCTAAGTACACCGAAGCAAAAGTATTAGCCTGATAGTTGAGCGACTCTTCTAGGTTATCTTCTTCGTATACATCTACTAAATCAGCCGAGGCAAATAGCTCGTAAGATTTAAACTTGTCTTTAATCATGGGTACTTGCTGCGATGAGCACGACCGCCCCCGTAGTGGATATTGAATCCCAAAATTATAGTAAGCCAGCACTACCTCTTC
>CAKZPJ010000417.1 GCA_937138955.1 uncultured Flammeovirgaceae bacterium
AAGTTAAGTAACGTTGACCTTACCGAGCTTAATGACTTTATTAAAGCTTACGCCAACTTTGATGTGCAGGAAGGTACGTTTGAAGTAATTACAGAAATGACGATTGAGAACCAGAAAATTAGTGGTTACATTAAGCCCTTCTTCGAAAATTTGGATGTGTTCGATCTTCGGAAAGATGTAGTACAGAATGATAGCGGGTTCTTTCAAAAAGTATGGGAAGCAATAGCCGGACTGGGCGCAGAAGCTTTTGAGAATCAGAAAAAAGATCAGGTAGCTACCGAGGTTCCGATAGAAGGCTCGCTGGACAGCCCCAGTCCTGATGTTCCGGCTACTATCTGGAATATTTTTCGTAATGCGTTCATTGACGCTATAGAAAAGAACTTTGAGAGTGTTTCGCAAGTAAAGCCAGCTGAGTAACTGCTCTACCATCATTATCTAAGCAATACAAAAAATCTGTTTTGAGAAGTACTAGGGTAGCAAATAGCAATGTTGTACTTTTGCCGTCCTAAAATTTCATGCCCATATTCGCAATTTTTACTCTATTTTTTTCTTCTTTTGTTCCATGAGTTACCCAACCTCCCCTCTAGAAAAGTTACTGCAAGATGTTAAAGACTATGTTGTTGTACAGCGAAGGCTAATCTCTACCATTGTCTCAAAAAAAGGAGCTGACATAGCGTTTGTAGTACTAGCGGGATTAGTCTTCTTTTTGATTGGTTTATTTATTGTGATATTTATCAGCTTTACGGCGGCCTACGGATTGGCTTTATTGCTGGAAAATACTTTCTTAGGTTTTTTGATCGTTACTCTCTTTTACATTCTCATTTTTGTGTTGGTGTGGATATTCAAGGATCGATTGATTAAAACCCCCATTCTCAAGCTTTTTTTCCAACTTTTCAATACTAAAAAACCCTCTGATAATGAGCCAGTTGCCTAGCCAGGAAGAGTATCAACAAGTTAAGAGTGCATATCAATCGCAGGCCCGCGATTTAGAAAAGAAATTGGGTAGTGATTTGGTAGCCCTTCGCAACGATTTGGTTCCTAATTATTTGAAGGGTAAGTTTCTGACAGCCTGTGCTATTTTTGGAGCTACCTACATGGTTGAAGAGTTGGTATTTCGCAAAAAAGTGCCCGGATTGGTGAAATTTGTAGGGGCACTGTCAGCCACCGTAGTAGCACCCAAGGTTTACCGTATGGTGTATCAGAATTATTTTGAAGTACCACCGGATAGCTTGTCTTATCCTCCTCCTTCGCCTGAAGTAGATGAAACTCCTAGCGACCACTCCGACTACGCTTCTCCTGAATCAGATCAAGAAGAGTTAAAGTAATTCATTACTATAATACTCTCGGTAGTCTTCCCAAGGATTGGCTTGGTGCACTAGCATTTCCTGTTCAGGATTACGCCACGGAAACCTATATTCTGATTGCCTGTGTCCATCTAATGCTCTCACCTTCTGATCAATTACTTCCTTAATATCCAGACGCCAGGTCTTGGATTGATTTTCATCAACTGTTAATCTAGTACCGGAGGTTGACCAAGACCAGAGGCGATATTCAATCATCCGAATGGGGTAGTAGCTTCGCTCAGCAGCCTGCCGGACAAGCTGCCAAGTAGCCTGCACATCTTGGCTATCCTGATTTAGAAACGGTAATAAAATTGTATCGGGCTGAAAGTGCTCTACTTCGTTTAGCACCAACCGAACCGCCTCATCGTAACCAGGTTTGCCTCGTACCGGAATAAGGCTTTCCCGAAGGTTAAGAAAAACAGCAGCTTCATCGCTGATACCGATATTTTCCATTCTTTGACATATGCTAGCATGAGTAGCTCTGCCTTTATTCAATTCATCATCTGCCACCTCGCCATCGCCAATAAACATAACGCGCACTCTGAATCCCCCCTGACGAAGTAGAGCTATGGCACCGCCGCAGCCTAAAACGTCAGTCGTTGGATGAGGTGATACGACTAAAGTGCTACCCCAATCGTATACTTGAGCTGCTGGATTAAGTAAACTTTCGCTAGTCCTACCTTGTACGCTTTTTTGATGAGCAAACATAATGAAAAAGTTAATGAGGTTTTACCAACCACTGACTTACCAAAAGGAGCAGGTAATCCAAAAAATTAGAGGCTACATCGGCCTCGCAGTTAATGTAAAAATTTATTGTTGATTTTTTACTAAAAATCGGCACAAATCGGCACAAAAAAGTACACTTGATTTGTAGCTCAAGCAAAACTTATTTAAACCCGTTGCAAGATCACAAAGTTGAAGATATTGGTTTTCAGGTGTTTAACCTTCTAATCTTTTCCTTTGATCGGATTAATACCCGATCAACTAACCGGGGAAAAAGCACGTTAGCCATTGCATTTAGCTTACCCAGAAACGTTAGTATTTTTTTGAACTGGCGTTTTTCAATCATACGCAAAATAGCCTGAGCCACGTCTTCAGGCTTTTGAGTATTGCGCTGTTTACGGTCTTTTAACAATAAATATGACCCATCTTTGTCAATAACCCTTTTGCCCGGATCATTTTCAGTAATTCCAACGTAGATAATACCCACGTGAATAACTTTGTCGCTCAACTCTACTTTCAGTGATTCTGCCATCGCGGTAAGCGCCATTTTGGTAGCACAGTAAATGCCTGTTTCCGGTAATCCCCGGATACCCGCTACACTAGATACAAATACAATGCTTCCTCGGGTCGATTCCAGATAAGGCAATGCCACTTTTGTAGGGTGTAGACAACCCATCACATTAATACGGAGCATACGCTCCAACACCTCCGGATCAATTTCCTCAAAATACCCACGAGCCGACATGCCAGCGTTATTGATTAGTACATCGATTTTTCCGTAGTGATCTACTGCTTTGTTAATAAGCACGGCAGCTCCTTCTTGCGTGGAAATATCAGCAACTACGGACAAAACGTCCCAACCCTCTTGCTCAAACTCTTGTTTGGTTTGCTCCAATCGGCTGGCAG
>CAKZPJ010000418.1 GCA_937138955.1 uncultured Flammeovirgaceae bacterium
AAACTTTGAAAAATCAGAAGAGCTGATTCACCGTTGTCTTGAGCAGGCCAAAAGCCCCGCAGAAAAGTCAGGCATCTATTTCATGCTGATGCAGAATCAGAGTAATAGCACCCGCTATTATGAAGCTATTGATTCCGCCCGTCAGGGTCTGAAGCTACTGAATTTCGACTTTCCCGAGGAGAATTATGCCCCGTTAATCCCCGGTGAGCTAGAGAAGGTAGTAGGTCATTTTCAAAAGTACGGAGTGGCCTCTTTATCGGATGCTCCTGCTATGCAAGACCAACGGATGTTAGCCATCATGAATATTCTGGATAATCTTTCGCCACCTACCTACGTAACCGGCGAAACCCAAGCCTGGATACTGCACGTACTGTACAAAGTCAACCTGACCATTCATCACGGAATAACTCCTCAGGGAGCCTATGCCTTCGCTGAGTTAGGACTAATTTTCTTCATCCAAAACAATTACGAATACGCCTATCCGGCAGCACTGCTCAGCAAAACGATAGCTGAAAAATTTCATAAGGAATCACCTCGCCACTTAAGCCGTACGGGGCACCTATTTACGAACTACAACCTTCCGTGGGTAAAGCATATCCAAGAAACTGTTAAACTCAATGCGGAATACTATCAGGTAAGCCTGGATTCTGGCGAGCTGATATTTGCCGGCTACACTAGCTTTTGGCCAATCTACAATACATACTACCTCGGAGGAGAGCCATTGAGCAGCCTTCTTGTCCGGATGTCGGAGGCTACTGAATTCACAAAGAAAATAAAGCACGATCTCGCCTACGATTCGTTGGTCGCTCTACAGATGGTGATTACTCACCTAGCTTCCCCTGATATATCTACTGACACTTTTGATCTACCTCAACTTACAGAAGCTGATTTTTTAACTCACTGCCAGAATATCCAGGATAATTACGGTAGCACTATGCTTCATTTATTTAAAGCTCAGGCGTATTATCTCCAAGGAAACATGCCGGAGGCACTGAAGAGCTTACAAATTACTGAACAGATGGCGGGGGTGCTTTCGGGAAACGCTACTCAGGATACGACCTACCGCATGTACTACGCCCTCACTCTGTTGGCTCTGCAAGGTCAACCGAACACCTTAGATGAAAACTATGAGGTGAAAATTGACGAATGCCATCAGCAGCTTATGTTATGGGCAAGTCACAACGCTTCTAACTTTGAACACAAGCAACTTTTGATAGAGGCAGAGATTGCTAGTAGTCGAGGAGATACACTGCAAGCAGTTGAGAAGTACCAAGCGGCTATCCAATCAGCCGAACGTTACGATTACGAGCGAGAAGCGGCGTTAACTCATCAGCGAGCAGGGATATTTTGGCTATCGCAAAACAGCCCTTTGTACGCTAAAGCCCACTTAGAAAGAGCGCGCTACCTTTTTGATAAGCTAGGGTACTGCCGCTTGGTAGCCAATATTAACCAATCGTACCAATATCTATTATCATCTTCTTCCGAAACTACGTCAAGATTAACGCGCAATACTTCTCAAGCTATAAGTGTCACTACAACTACTAATGTTGGAGAGCTGGATACTCTTAGTATTATTAAAGCGGCTAATACCCTATCCGAAGAGATCGTACTAGATAAGCTTCTCGACAAAATGCTTCAACTAAGTATTGAAACCGCTGGAGGGCAACGAGCCGTATTGGTACTTCAACGCTTTGCTACCTGGACGATGGTAGCTGACTTGAACATAGAGCGGGAATTACCCTCAGTGGTAACCGATAGGCCTTTAGAAGATTCTGAAGACATTCCAGTTTCAGTTATTAATTACGTGATTCGCACCCAAAACAAGGTGCTTTCACATTTAATCGGCTCCCAAAATATTTTTAGCCGAGATGCCTACTTGAATACCGAAAAGCCAGCATCGTTCATGTGTCTCCCGCTTACGTATAAAGGAGAGACTCGAGGAATCTTATACCTTGAGCACCAAACAATGACTCAGGCTTTTACCGAAGAGCGGTTAGAGGTACTTCAATTACTTACCAGCCAAATGGCAGTTTCGCTGGAGAATGCAACCCTTTACCAATACCAGTCAGAGCTCAATCAGGCGTACCAACGATTTGTGCCGCTTGATTTTATTGAGGCACTAACCCACCGTAGCATACTACAGGCCAAATTGGGTGACCATATCCGTCAGGAGATGACAGTCATGTTTTGCGACATCCGCTCCTACTCTTCCATGGCGGAGAATATGACGGCAAAGGAAAATTTTAACTTTTTGAATGGTTACCTTACCCGGGTAGGTCCTATCGTCCGTCAATACCAAGGATTCATCAATCACTACCTAGGCGATGGGTTTGTGGCGTTGTTTAAAGACCATGCCGAAAATGCCCTTCGAGCCGCTACCTCTATCACCGAAGAGATTAATCAATACAACCTCCAGCGAGTATCTAAAAGAAGAAAGCCAATCAAAGTAGGGTTCGGTATTCATACCGGAGAAGTGATGATGGGAATTATTGGCGATCAGGACCGGCACGATGCGAGCGTTATTTCCGATACAGTTAACACTTCCTCCCGTTTAGAAGGCCTAACCAAAACCTTTGGAGCTAATATTATACTAAGTGGTACTACTATAGCTCAACTGTCTAATCCGGAGTATTTCCAGTTTCGCTACTTAGGACGTATTCAGATGAAAGGGAAAGAATTTATTTTAGAAGTGCACGAGATGTTTAGTGCAGACCCAACCGTCCTGCTGGAGAAGAAGCGACAAACCCTGGATGATTTTAGCCAGGGTATTCGCGAGTACTTTGACCAGCGGTTTGGTGAAGCAGCTCTTCTACTAAGAAAAGTGCTGGATGCGAACCCTTCCGACAAAGCCGCTAGCCGATACTTACAGAACTCCGCGCAAATGATGGTAAAGGGTGCTCCTCAAAACTGGGACGGGGTAGAAATTATGACCGAAAAATAGTTACTATTGACTATCTTCCGTCGGCAGTTCCAGCTCCTTCTTCAGCACTGAGACCATCTTATTTTGATTACGAAGTCGACGGCACAATATTTTCATGATCTCCCGGATCACTTCGCTTCGGTCGGCCATAATCTCATAAAAAGCGTGCTGATCAAGGCGAAGTAGTAGCGAGTCTTCTAGCGCAGTAACTGAGGCTGAGCGGGGCTCTGTGTCCAACAGCGATAGCTCCCCGAAAAAATCACGAGAATGAAGTTCTACCAGTGTATGTTCTTCATCATGTACCCGTACTGCACCTTCGTAGATAATGTACATGCAAGTGCCAATGCTATTCTTCTCTACAACTACCTCTCCCGATTGCACGGCTAATTCCTTCATAATTGCCGCAATATCGACTAAAATATCTTCAGCAGTCTCAGAAAAAATCCGGGTAGTCTTAAGTACCATGACTTTCTCTACGGCTAGTAATTTTGTTTCCATCATAGTAGGTATGGTTATAGGTTCAGGTTCTGTCAGCACATTTTGAGGAAGAATATCTTCAGCGTAGTCATCAGGAGCCACTGCTTGCATTGCCCAACAAGCGGTTTCTGCTACCAGATGATTAGGGTGGGTGGTCGCTAGTCTTATTTCATTGGTTAAGGTGGCAACTTCTAAATGCTTGATAGCGTAGATCGCCACTGCTTGTGTCCAGATATTAACAACGGGTTCCTGCTGACGGCTTACCAGTTTCTGAAGATAGTAATCAACCCTTCTTTTCGGTTGCGGAAAACGCGTAGCAAGAATTTTTGATAAATGACTTACCGGGAAATCTTCTAATAGTGGCAAAATCAATGAACTGAGTTCTTTACTCACTAGTACATCGAGCACCTCAAGGGCATTAGCTTTCTTTTCTTTACTTCCCAATTGTAAACTTTCCCAAACGTGCAATACATCATTAGCCTCGTATAGATAAGAAAGTAGCAGTAATAGGCGTTTCTTCAGATGATGAAGCTCGGTTTCAATAGCATTAATAATTAGCGTGAGGTAGGACTGCTGCTGTTGGCTATTATTGGCTACCAACACCTCTATGCAGCTTACAAACCAGGCAGCATCAGCTAATTCGGCATTCAGTGTGTTTAACACTCCGTTTCTTTCGGAACTACCAGGCCGATATTGACACTGCGCCAACGAGTGCAGCACCTGATTTCTTACTTCTATATTTTTGAAATAAAGATTGCGTTTAAGAATATCAATAGCTTGTTCACCCCCAATTTTGCCACAGACCTGAATGAGGCGACGCAGCCGCACCGGATTGTAGTCGGTTGACTGAAACTCACTCTCAAAGTACGGAATCACTGTTTTCCCCGCCTGGATAAGCGCACTAACTGATACCTCAAAAACCTCAGGTAAAGACACTGTTCGAAGAAGAGCTGGGTATAGTTGAGGATGGTTGATCTTTCCCGCCGCTCGCAAAGCTGCTTTTCGCACCACGGTATCTTTATCCTCCACCAAACGCAACAAAGGGTGATAAAAGTGGCGGATACCTATATCACCAATAATATTGGCCGCAAAAGCCCGTTTTTCTGGCTCCAGAGCTTGAATGTACTCGTTTAGCCTTTGCCCCGCTACAATCCCCCCGCCAATTCCTCCGAAGCAGATCAAGCCGACTAAAGCTCCGTTTCTTATCAGCGGCTCTTCACTGTCTAGTAGGGGACTCACTTCGTCAACCACACCGGCCTCACCCAGAAAACAATATAGCATTATGGCCTCTTTAACAATTGGCAGCTCTTCTTCAACCTGAATTCGCTCGCCTACGGCGTCCTGCAATTTGGTTAGCGCATGCAACCTGATCTTTTTCAATACCTCAACCCGTACTTCAGGAAGAGGGTGTGACAAGAGTTTTTCTAAGAAAACTGGTAAGTCGGTAGCCTCATTTCTACTCAATACATCCAAAGCGTACAACACCTCACCCGGATACGAACTTTCTAGCTTGTGAGTCAGCAGTTGAAGCGTAGCCTTGTCGTTGAGAGAAAGTATCTCACCTTGGAGCACCCGCTGCTTTAGAGCAGCTTCTAAAGTATGAATGTAGTGCTTGTTCAACATTTTGATGGCTATTAACCACCCAACTAAAACAAATAGTAGGAGTAAGCCAAAATGATATAGGGTAACCGAAGCTATTGCCCCAAAAAGGGCGAGAACCAGACCACTAGTGCCAATGGCTGCAGCTTCAATATTGCCTAAAATATTCAGACCCCGTAACTTCTGTGGTTTGGGTAGCGGCTGTAGCAACGAGATGAAAGTGTTATTATACAGAGCCGAACGTAGGGTATCATGCACTAGCATAATAACTACCCAAATGCCCGTAATTAGCATTACATATTCCGATACAAGGCCACCGATTAGACCTACCAGTGTAACTATTCCCAAAGCGCATGGTAGAACAAATAGCACTAGCCGAATACCAAACCGGCGAAGCACCTTACTGTACCCAAATGTCTTGATAAAAAATGCTACCAGTTGCCCCAACCCTAGAATAACCCCCAGGAAAACCGCAATATCTGTCTGACTACTAAACTGCTCTTGCACTTGACTTAGAAATGCAAACTCGATAAGCACGAAGGCAGCAACTGCTAATAGGCAAGTGATCGAGAAGGCAAAAACAAACTGACTGCTGAAGTATTTATTAATCCAACTATCCGACTTGCTACTAAGCCTTGAAGTATCTGAAGTATTGGCTATGATCAGCTCGGGTTGTCGAGTAGTGATCAGACTTAAAAAAACTAGCGCAATCAATAAAGCCAGCACCGAGATAAGTAGCAGATTAGCTGTGCCAATGAAAGGTACTAGTCCTGAAGCTAATAGATACCCCAACCCGTTTGCCGGTGTCTCAGTAGAAGTAATTAGTCCGAATAATCGTTTGCTTTGCCGAACATCGAATAGCAATAACATCAAACGGTTAAAGCTGGTTGCCACGTAAGAAGCCATTACCCGGTGCCAAACGATCAGTCCAAAAGCAAGCCATATTGCCTGGCTATAAAACAGCCCAGTTCTGAATAAGACAACAGCTAGTATCAGTACAATTATCTCCACTTGCATGAGTCGTTGAGCAGTGACATACCGACTTAGGCGAGCGTAAACAGCATTCACTACCAGAAGCAATGCTCCGGTCATCACGTATACATAAGGCAAATTGCTAATCGGAAATTGTGCTAAGAAAATAGCACTAGCCGCCGTAAAGAACAATGCTAATGCTATCGTCTGGAAGAAGGAATAGCTCATCAGCATCCCGACCGCCCAGATTTCCTCCTTCCGTAAATTTAACACAGCAGTAATCTTCGGGGAGTATCCCATACTATTGAAAATTCGGCTTAGTTGCGTTAAGCGCAAAAGTTAAAGAAACTATAATAATTTTTTAAGTGCTGACAAATGCTTTTTCTTCTGCGAACCCCGTTTACACTGCGACGTATGGGTAAAATAGCAATGTTGTTCTAGAAATTCTACTTGCAAAGCGCACCATTCGGTGGTCGAATCCAGAATACTGTAAGCTTCCCACTCCTGTCGCAATGTATCCGCAATTTCGTAGAAATCGTCTCTGCCTAGATAATCCAGATCAGCATCGCACATTACCTCTTGCAGTAAATTTTGAGGACGCTGAGGAATTTGGGTGGCCTGTATTATGTGTTGTATAATTTTAACCTCGGTACCTGTATATTCAA
>CAKZPJ010000419.1 GCA_937138955.1 uncultured Flammeovirgaceae bacterium
ACAGGAAATTAAACTTAATATGAGAGTTCTCAGGTGGATTCTCCAGCATGGCGGCTACCATAAATTCCTGATCGCGATCAAGACTGATAGTTTTACCAATAGGGTCATCTTCACCAAAATACTTATAGGCCATGTCTTCAGTAAGAAGTAGCGCATTAGTCGTTGTGAAAAAGGGCTGCAAACTTCCTTGCTTAACCGTGAAAGGAAAAAGCGAAAAGAAGGTTGTATCTACGTAGAATCCTTTCTCTTCTTCAAAGCTTTTATCCTGATACTGAAAAAGTCGTTTGCTAAAAATCTTAGAGAAGCCAGTCACTTTTTGTACAGCAGGAAAATCTGTTTTCAATGCTGCTACCAGAGGGGGTGGATTGTAGGCTACCTGATATAAATCTCCGGCTTGTTCTTGCTCCTGTACTACCCGATAGATACGCTCAGTATGGGGGAAGAAACGGTCATAGCTTAGCTCGTGCCATATGTAAATTCCAATAATCAGACAGCAGGTAATTCCTAAGCTTAGTCCAGCAATATTGATCAAGCTAAAAACCTTGTTCTTCATCAGATTACGATAGGCGATTTTGAGGTAATTTTTCAACATAGTTTCTACAATTAGCCGGAAGCAGTATACAATGAACAGTTAGGTAGTATAACTTACCAAGATGTGGTGCAACGGTTATGCCAAGTGGTCTGAGTATATCTGAGAGCATTTGATGCCATCTGAGTGTATCATTCTGATACAACCAACTGTCCCAAAACAGTACACCTTTTTGCTGACTATTCACCCTGTATCACTATTGATAATCAATTTTCAATTGTTCATTTTCAATTATCCATTAATTTTTACCTTTGAGGTGTATGTCCGAATTGCAGCCCATTGTCCTGAATGAAGAAGCTCCCGACGAACGAATAACGTGGTTTGCCGATATTATTCTGCCAGTACCCATTCCTCGTATGTTTACCTACCGCATCCCGCGGGTGATGGAGGAAATGGTACAGATCGGTAGTCGGGTGATTGTGCAGTTTGGTAGCAAGCGCGTACTGACCGGAGTGGTCGGCAAACTGCATAACAATCCACCCAAAAAGTACACCGCCCGCTATATTCTAGAGGTGCTGGATAATAACCCCATTGTTGAGCCAGTACAAATTAGGCTATTTGAGTGGATCGCCGACTACTACGTTTGTACCGTAGGTGAGGTGCTCAACATTGCGCTACCTTCCGGCCTAAAACTTAGTAGTGAGTCTAAAGCCCAGCTTAACCCTGACTTCTTCTCAGAAGATAACCAGATGAGTTTAGCCAAGGTAGAGTTCTCAGAGAAAGAGAAAATAGTGCTGGAGGCATTAAACGAAAAGTCTAGCCTCACCTACAATGAAATTGGCGAACTGCTTCAGGAGAAAAGTTTCTACAATACCATCAAATCGCTGATTGCCAAGGAGGCTATTCTGATCTACGAGGAAGTAAAGGAAAAGTACAAACCAAAAGTTATTAAGAAACTTCGCCTGTCACCCTCCTACGCCCGCAACCCCGATCAGCTAGAAATTCTGTTTGAATCGCTGGACAAACGGCCTAAGCAGATGGACGTTCTGCTAGCCTACTTGCACGCCGTACCGCAGTACCAGAGTGCTTCCGTCAACCAAGCGGGAATTTCCAAAAGCCAACTAATGGATCGCAACCTGTCCGCTTCCTCGGTGAATACGCTGGTGAAGAACGACGTGCTGGAGGAGTTTGAAGAAATTGTATCCCGCTTCGAGACGACTGCCCCTACCCAGGAGCAGGTGTTTCTTACCGACTATCAAATGCAGGCGAAGCAGCAAGTGCTAGAGCATTTTCAGCATAAAGATACAGTGCTGTTGCACGGCATTACCGGCAGTGGTAAAACCGAAATCTATATTGACCTGATTCAGGAGGTACTAAACTCGGGCGGGCAAGTGCTCTATTTGCTACCCGAAATTGCGCTGACCACCCAGATCGTTCTCCGTCTTAAGAAAATCTTTGGTGACCGAATGGGTATCTACCACTCCCGTTTTTCCGACAACGAGCGGGTAGAAGTCTGGCAGGGTATTCTGGCCGGAGATTATCCGCTAGTGGTAGGAGTGCGTTCGGCAGTGCTACTCCCGTTTGACAATCTGAGTCTGATTATTGTGGACGAAGAGCATGAAACCTCCTACAAGCAGTTTGATCCCGCTCCTCGCTACCACGCCCGCGATGTGGCGTTGATGCTCGCTCGCTTGCACCACGCCAAAACTCTGCTCGGTTCGGCCACTCCTTCCATTGAATCGTACTATCACGCCTGCCACGCTAAGTATGGATTGGTAGCGTTGAACCAGCGCTACGGCAACGCCCAGTTACCTGAGATTGAGCTAGTAGATATCAAATTGGAGCGTAAGCAAAAGACCATGCGAGAAGATTTCTCGTCGGTGCTGCTGGATGCGATGCAAGGAGTATTAGATAAAAAGGAGCAGGCAATTATCTTTCAGAACCGGCGGGGTTATGCTCCATTTCTGCACTGCAAGGATTGCGCCCATATACCCAAGTGCCAAAATTGCGATGTGAGTTTAACCTACCATCAGTACGCTCGGGAGCTGCGCTGTCACTACTGCGGTCATCACGAAGCGGTTCCTCAGGAGTGTGCCGCCTGTGGCTCTACGAAGGTGAAATCGGTAGGCTTTGGTACCGAAAAGTTGGAAGAAGAAATTCAGGGACTGCTACCCGCCTCTCGGGTGCAGCGGATGGACTTAGATACCACCCGCAAGAAAAATAGTTACGAGCAGATTATCGAGAGCTTCGCTAACCACGAAATGGACTTCTTGGTTGGTACTCAAATGGTGAGCAAGGGACTGGATTTTGATGGGGTGAGCCTGGTGGGTATTCTAGATGCTGACCGTATGATTCACTTTCCCGATTTTCGCTCTCATGAACGCACTTTTCAATTAATTACTCAAGTAAGTGGTCGTTCCGGTCGGCGCGACAAGGTGGGGCGGGTGATTATTCAGACCACCAACCTGAAACAGCCTATTCTGCACAAAATTATCGAAAACGATTACCTCGGACTGTTTGAAGAGGAGATTCACGAGCGGGAGGTATACCACTACCCGCCCTTCGTTCGCATCGTCCGCCTAACGGTCAAAAATCCAGACAAACGAATCGTAGAATTAGCCGCCGTCCATTTAGCCCACATCTTGAAAGACCGCATTGGTAGTTCCCGCGTACTCGGCCCCGAAGAGCCCCTCATCAGTCGCTTGCGTAACCAGTACCTGATGCAACTCGTCATTAAGCTGGAGAAGAACCTAAATATTAAAGCGATAAAAACTGCCCTACGCGACGAGTCCGTAAAACTCACTAAAGAAAAAGCCTTCAAAAAAACCAACGTGGTAATTGATGTTGATCCTTACTAAAGGTAACCCATAGTTGAGAGCTTCGTTTTCATAAGTAAAAGTAGTTTATGGCAATTATTATTTCAGACGAGACGTTGGCAAAAGCACAATTGACTGAGCAAGATTTCTTGATTGACCTTGCTTGCTACCTGTATGATAAGAAAAGGTTAAGCATGAGAAATGCCCAAGCACTGGCTAGTCTCAACTTACTTGACTTCCAGAAAGAACTTGCCAAACGAGAGATAGGCACTCACTACACGCAAGAAGATCTGAATAAGGATCTGCAAAATCTGGGAATCAGCCTGTAGCTCATGGTTATTGTCAGCGATACCTCAGCGATCAGTAATCTTTGTCAGGTTGGACAGATTGATGTACTTCGCAGATTATTTGGAGTAATAACAATCCCACCCACTATAAAACATGAAATTAACATGGTTGAAATCGGTACTTGCACGGTAGCCGCCCCAAGTAGCGAAAATGTTAAACGAAAAATAAATACCACCAAGCCAGGCAACAACTGCCCTAGCTGTTACTTGCCATTTAAACAAAAAAGGAAGAACTTAAACAGAAAAAATATGAATTACCAAGACAGAATAACCGCCAATCCTAAAATAATGCTGGGAAAGCCCGTAATCAAAGGTACACGTATAACGGTTGAGTTGATCTTACGAAAGATTGCTGGTGGGTATTCATTTGACGATATTTTGGAGATGTACCCCCATATTGCTAAAGAAGATATAATGGCATCAGTAGGATATGCCGTATCTGTAATGGAAAGTGAAGATACCCTGCAAAGTGCTTAGTCATGATCTTAGCTGATGAAGGGCTAAATGGTAATATCCTTAGAGCTTTGCGGACAGATGGCTACCAGATTGTTTGGATAAAAGAAACAAACATTGGCATGGCTGATGAAGATATCATTGCTTTAGCCAAAGAGAATAGCCAAGTGATTATCACTGAGGATAAAGATTTTGGTGAATGGGTTTTTGCGCATCAGTTGACCGGTTTGACTATTGTTTTCCTTCGGTACGATAAGAAAGATTACAATACCATTCTGTCATTTTTACGTTCTATGCTGAAAACAATAGAGGCGGATGAGAAGAACGAGTTCATCACAATCAATAAAAATAAAATCAGACGGAGAAGAATATAAAAACGGCTACATTCAACGGCGAAACAGAAAACATGAAATACAAGTCGTTTAATACGGAATTAATATTAGCACTATTAATTGCCTTACCGGCTTTTGTAGTTTTACTAAGCGGCTTTTCAATTCTGTATGGAAATAACTTTCAGATTTCTTCTCTCACCGGCCTAGCAGTATATTCATCCGTCTACTTCTCACTGGCCTTTCTGGCTTGGAAAAACACATACTACAAAATCGAGGCCAGTATTCTTCAGATAAAAAGTTTCGGATTGGTGAATAAGCAAATTGACATCAATCAGATCACTATGGTAGAGAGAGTGAATAAAAAACCAGTCACCCCTACTCAACCTGGCTTATACAATGCTAATAATAATATCAGGGGGCTTTCGGTACGAACTAAGGTTGGGGGCAATCACTTCGTTACTCCGATAGAAGACACTACCTTTCTGAAAGAGTTACAAAAGCATAATCCAGAAATTAAGATTGTAGATAACAGATTAACTAACCAATAGTAAAGCAAGCTTTCGAGAAAACGGTAAAAACAACCAACCGAACATGCAATACGAAGCTAACACACCGAACGAATACATCAATGAACTTGAAGATGACTGGAGAAAAGAGAAACTAGTTAAGATTCGAGAAATGATTACCTCAAACGGCCCAGAGTTGGTGGAAGGCATAGAGCACAAAATGCTAAGTTACGGAAATGGTGAGAAAAACATATTCCATCTGAATGCTCAGCGGGCTTACGTGAGTTTGTACGTGGGAGATATTGATAAAGTAGCGGACGCTCGAGAATTGCTAAAGGATTTTAAATTGGGTAAAGGGTGTATCCGAATTAAGAGAAATCAGCAACTAGAGAAACCCGATCTTAAGGAGTTTATTTCAAGGGTGATAGGTCTCTGGAGAGAGGGAAAAGATACCAATTGCTAAAGAATAATCCAGCAGTTTGTAATAAATTAGCAGTGAGATGTCACTAACTGAGAAATAACCTTCATCTAGAAAAACGCAACAACCAAACCTATGAAAGCGATCAATATTGCATTAAGTATTTTCTTACTGACCTATAGTGCCTGCTCGCAAAATCAGTCTAGTGGCGAGTTTGACCAAGTAAAAATGGATAGTTTGTTCGCCAAGATTGACACAGAAAAACAGGGAATGGGTAGTATCTCCATCAGCAGAAATGGCGAACCGGTGTATCAGAACACTTTTGGCTACGCCGATGTAGCTGAGGATATTCCGGCCAATGCCACCACAATTTACCGAATCGGGTCAATTTCTAAGACCTTCACTTCAGCTATTATTATGCAGTTGGTAGAGGAGGAGAAACTTGCTTTAGCTACCAAACTCAACGAATATTTTCCTCAAATTCCCAATGCGGATAAAATTACGGTTGAGCAAATGCTGAGGCACCGCAGTGGCCTCTTTAATTTTACCTCCGCTGAAGATTATACCGAATGGATGGAAGAACCTAAGAGTCAGGAGGAACTCCTTCAGAAGATGATAGATAACGGAACGGTGTTTGAACCCGGCGAGAAAGCCGAGTACTCCAACACCAACTACGTTTTACTATCCTACATCGCCGAAAAGATAGACGATGCAGCGTTCGCCGATATTCTGAAGGGACGCATCACGGGACCGCTACAACTGGAACACACCTACTACGGCGGTAAAATCAATCCCCAAGAAAACGAGGCCCGTTCTTACACCTTACAGGATGATTGGCAACTCGCTACTGAAACCGATATGAGCATTCCCGTGGGAGCCGGTGCGCTGGTTTCTACCCCAACGGATTTAACTACTTTCTTCAATGCGCTATTCTCCGGTGAAGTTGTTTCCGAAAGCTCGCTGAAGGAAATGACGGATTTGGTTGATGAGATTGGTTTGGGCATGTTTCAGATACCCTTTCACGATAAACGTGCCTTCGGACATGGTGGTGGAATTGATGGCTTTAGATCAAATGCTGCTTACTTTCCCAGCGATAGTGTAGCGATTGCCTACACTAGCAACGGGGTAGAGGTGGGAATAAATGATATTCTGATCGGCGCTCTTAGTATTTACTTTGGCAGAGACTATGAGTTTCCCGAATTCAAGCCCAGGCCAAAACTGAGTAGTGAAGACCTAGATGCTTATTTGGGCGTCTATAGCAGTCCTACGTTTCCTCTAAAAGTAACTATCACTAAAGATGGAAATTCGTTAATTGGGCAAGCCACTGGTCAGCCATCTTTTACCCTAAAGGCCTACGAAGTAGATAAGTTTAGATTTGATGCGGCTCAACTAAAGTTAGAATTCATCCCCGAAGAAGATAAAATGATTCTCCGGCAAGGTGGTGGCGAATTTGAGTTGACCAAAGAAGAATAACTTCGGTAGAATTATCTGGTGGAAATGAGAAATTTTAATAAAACAACTTGTATAGTTTCACTGCTAGTAATTTGTAGTTGCTCCAGTGAGGTTCGTGAGATAAAATTAGAGACACCTTCTGACTCGCTAGGTTTTAGCTCATTTCTTTTTGGCCCAAGCGAAGAACAGCCAGAAATTGTTGGTGGGATAACGAATATCTATGAAAAGTTAGAAGAAGAGCTTAATGCTCCCCCCCAAATTACCGAACGGGGAAAAGTATTTGTTCAGTTTTCATTGGATGCTACGGGGAACACTACGGAGACTACTGCTATTAAAGGAATAAATGAAGCTGCTGACCAGGAAGCTCTAAGAGCATTTTCGGTCATAGATATACAATTTACTCCAGCTAAGATGAATGGGCGACCGTGTCCGGCTAAAATGGTTCTGCCGGTAACATTTGATCCGAAACAAAGAGTAACTATCCCAAAAGCCTTGCTTCTTTTATAGTGTCTGTCTATTTGCTAGATTGGCCCGAAGAGTACAAAAGAACCGAACCAATGATAGCATTTTTACACACCTCCCGTATTCACATAGAGCGATTTGAAAATCTAGTCAGGAAGTTTGACAAAGAGGTAGGGATCAAGCATTTCGTGAACGAAGGCTTGCTGGATTATGCCATGAGTGCGGGTAAAACTGATACGCAGGGTTTTAGGCAGGAAGTGCAATCAATCAAAAATGAACAGCCGGGACTGATTATCTGCACCTGCTCTACCTACGGCGCTGAATGCGACCAAAGCGCTGATATTGAACGAATAGATCAGCCTATTGTAGAGCACTTAGTAGCTAATTACAGCAAGATCGGGTTAGCCTTCACCGCCGTATCAACTAAAATAGTGAGTCAAAATTTGATCGAGAGGATCGCCAAAAGGCAGAATAAACAAGTTGAAATTGTCGACTGTGATTGTTCTTCAGCTTGGATGCATTACGAAAACCAAGAATTCGATCAGTACCATAAGACTGTTGCGGAGCAATTGAGAACGTATGAGTCCGCAGCAGAAGCGATCTTCCTAGCCCAAGCCTCTATGGAAGGGACTAAGCAACACCTCACAGATTTTACCAAAGGAATTTATACTAGCCCCGAGTTTGGAATCAAGCGCTATTTAGACCGAAGGCAAGGCACTATTAAGCAATGAAGGAATTATTTCAGAGAGCTTTAGCTGATCTTGCGCCTATTCTTCAATCTGATTCTTACGAGAAGGGAGCACTACTACATCAAGAGAACACAGTATCTTTCAACGTATACTTCGTTCAATCTGGCGCATTGAGGTCTTTCTATTACGTAGATGGACGGGATGTAACCGCCCACTTTGCCTTAGAATACGGTGTGGTGGGTGCTGCCGATAGTATTATCAGAAGGAAGAAGAGTAGGTACAATATTGAGGTTCTGGAAGACTGCCAAGTATCGGTTTTAGATTATCAAGAGTTAGAATTGTTTCTTAATCAGAACCCTGGCTTAGAACGGTTAGCCCGCAAGCTTACTCAAATGATTTACATGGACTTGGTAGAGAGACTAGAAGGAATGACTTTTCTTTCAGCCAAAGACCGATACGAACACTTGACTACTCGCTATCCTGATATTACCCAGCGAGTGAGCCTAGGTCATATTGCTTCCTTCTTGGGAATCACCCCCGAGACCCTGAGTAGAATCAGAGGTCAGTACTGATTTTTTGATATACATCAAGAACTAATAAGAGCCTGATTTTTAACTTCGCCCTATTAGAAAAATCAGCGATATGCTAACCAACATCACTTTTAAAAAACTCTTTCTTATTGATAGTATAGGGGCTGTTTTTACGGCACTTATGTTGAGCCAAGTGTTAGCTCAATTCGAGTATGCTTTCGGAATACCTCAACCAACGCTCTTTACTTTGGCCAGCATTGCTGCTGGTTTTGCATTGTACTCTATAACGTGCTACTGGTTAGTAAAAAAGCACTGGAGGCGTTATCTAATCGCTATTGCTGGAGCTAATACTGCATATTGCATCCTAACTTTAGGATTAATGATCAAATTATCTGATACTATAACCCATTTGGGAATCGCCTATTTTGGAGGAGAAATTATATTAGTTGTAGCATTAGCTATACTCGAGTTTCAATTTGCCAGAACCAGATAAAGCGAGGAAAAGGCATTGGTTCAGAACTTATGAGTGCGTTGATAATATCTTCGGAAAACAACGGAAGTTGGACACTGAGCTCAATTGTGTTTTCAGGCAACCAAGCAACCTTACAACTTCACAAAAAATTTGGTTTCAGAATCGTAGGAACCAGAAAAAGGATTGCTCAACTTAATGGTCAGTGGAAAGACACCATCTTGGTGGAAAGAAGAAGTGAAATCATTGGAACGTAGATAACGCAGAATGTGTATATTCCTCACTTCCACAAAGCAACTAAAAAGGTTGAGTAAATTATTCTACCGGCTCACATCAGAATACTTCCTAGCGTTTACTCTAAATTTCGTTAAATTTTAACCCTAAAATCAGCAAATTAGCTGAGGGCTAACTTGAAATTCTATTACCTAAGTTCAAAAATTTATCTTATGTACACTAAAAAAGTTTTCAAGGCATTAGATATGTTTCTGTGGACTCGATACGAAACCTTTAGCTTCTTAGCTATTATAATAGTTGCCGTCGGGTTGTATCAAATCCTCGGTCTGGAATGGCTAAAAATTCCTTGGACTCCTTTAGCACTTATTGGTACGGCAGTAGCGTTTGTCATCGGTTTCCAAAATAATTCGGCCTACGGCAGAATCTGGGAAGCCCGGAAAATATGGGGCGGTATTGTGAATACTTCCCGAACGTTTGGCATGTTTTTGCAAGATATGGTCACTAACGAGCACACTACTATTAAGCTATCTAAAGAAGAGCTATTCCACGAGATTAAAACCTTAACCTATCGCCACATTGCCTGGATGACTGCTTTACGCCATGCCATGCGAACCCCCAAACCTTGGGAAACAATTAACCAAGAAAAATCTAATAGAGAATGGAGTGCCACCATTAGGCCCCCCGAACGGGAGTCAACGGCTGAAAAAGATATGAAAGCTTACCTTTCAGAGAAAGATATGGAGTACGTGATGCAAAAGGGCAACCATCAAACTGCCTTACTGTATTTGCAATCTCATCACTTACGAAGACTAAAGGAGAGCGGAGTGATTTGGGAATTTTCGTTTCTGGAGCTGGAGGGTGTACTACAAGAATTATTTACCCTACAGGGAAAATCTGAGCGAATAAAAAACTTTCCTTATCCACGGCACTTTGCCTCGCTCAACCACTACTTTATGTGGATTTTCGTGCTGCTACTACCGCTAGCAATCATTCCCCAATTCGCTGAAATTGGTAAAGAAATGAGCCAAAACCACCCCACTATCGGTGGCCTTTTCATTTGGCTATCAGTACCTTTCTACGTAACTGTAGCTTGGGTATTCCATACTATGGAAAGAATTGGTCGGACGGGTGAGAACCCATTTGAAGGCTCAGCCAACGACGTGCCTATTTCTACCATCGCCCGCGGCATTGAAATTGATCTGCGGCAAAACCTAGGGGAGGCTAACGATGAAATCCCTGACCCGTTTCCAGTGTTCTACGATACTCAGATGTAAGAAGCTGAGAAATTATTGCTGAAAAATTAGTAGATTAAAAGATGGAATACGCAAAATTATTGGTAGGTATTGTGCTCACTGTTGTTTTCGCCTGGATTTTGGTGAGA
Organism: uncultured Flammeovirgaceae bacterium; assembly: GCA_937138955.1. Classification (GTDB taxonomy): domain Bacteria; phylum Bacteroidota; class Bacteroidia; order Cytophagales; family Cyclobacteriaceae; genus Tunicatimonas. The sequence continues at coordinate 10,619 of CAKZPJ010000419.1, forward strand.
AATAGCCGAAGGACTGGTTGGAAGAGTGCCGTATTGACTGTAGACAATGTACTGATCATTATCGCCGGTATTTGTTTAATTGTTTTTTCTGCGCGTTCTCTCATCTTTTGACTACAGAACATCAACTCATGATAAAAGTAAAAGAGTCAACGTATTTACTGGAGCTATCGCCCAACGAGGCAGCCGATAGACTATACGCCAAAACTTCTCGCAAATCTATGCTTCAGTTTACCAATACTGCTGCTTATGCTATTTTTCCCGAACGACTCATGATTGGTCAAAAAATAGAGAATGGAGCAGTGATCAGCCGATACCGGAAAATGTGGGAAGCGATCATGCCCAAGATTTACGCTACTTGGACAGTTGAACGATCAGATCATCAAACCGAACTGAAAATTGTCAGTAAACTTGGGATAGTCACCGAACTGTTTGCATTCATTATCTCGCTACCCATAGTTATCAACTCGATATTGCTGTTTATTGATGGCAATCCGGTTCAACTACTGAATGATTCCCTACTTTCTGTCTCTCTGCTTATTCTTGGCTACCTTTTTACCAAGGTTGAAGTAAAGAAGACTGAGCAACTACTGCTTCGGATTGCTGATGAAAAAGTAATCGCCAAAAAGGAAATGGCTTGTTAGGTCAATAAAAAAATTAGTTCTTTTTTGGAAAAATATCGCTAGGTGAGATAGTTAAGTCCTCTAGAAATTTAAACGGTTGTTGATGAATCTCTGCTCTGAGATATTGGTTACCATCTGGCTGAGAATAAACTTCTACCTGTCGCTTAGTCAAATTAACAATCCAATAAACGAGAATGCCTGCCGAAGCATATTGAGCATATTTTCTATTCCGATCGTAGGAGTAGGTAGAGTCAGATATTTCTACTAGTAGAACAATATCAGTAGCGGTGATTCGCTCCTCCTCTAGTAATTCAGGACGGAAGTTAGCAACCACTAAATCTGGCTGAGGTAATGACTGTTTTGATAACTCAATCGGGTTTTGCTGGCTGATAATGTACTGATCTGAAGAAAAATTCTGCGTAAGGAATCGGCTTAACTTTAGCAGACAGGCTATGTGAGGTTGATTAATTGGCGACATGTCGATAATTTCTCCGTCAATAAGCTCAATTCGTTGATCAGGGGTGAGTACCCCGCTTTCTTCCATAAGAAGCAGATCATCTACGCTAAATCGGTGACGGACAGGAACTGAAATCATACCCATGAAACGAAAAAAAGAGGGCAAAGGATGCCCCCTCAAAATGCTACATTTCTTTAATACGAATGTTACGCCACATCACCTGCAAGGTATCATCTGTTCGGATAGAGTGAACTTGCAGAGCAATAAACCCACTGGCATCCATGTCATCTACCACTTCTACCGCTTGCACTCCGTTTACATACGTTCGAAGGGTATCGCCCATCGCTTCTACCCGAAACTTGTTCCAGTCGTCACGTTTGAAGGCTTTTTGAGCTGCTTCGTTTTCGGCGAGGTTCTGTAGCCACCCCCGGCGGGCTTCATCATATATTCCGCCGCTGTACGAGCGAGGCGAAGGGTCAATTTCCACTTGGTAGCCACGTACCCGACCTTTCTCGCGTTTACGCTCTACCATTTCCCCTTGACCATTTTTAGTCATGTAGGTACTGTCTTTCTCATATTGGCCACTGCGGATTTGTACTCCCGAATTGAGAGCAGTATCCACCATCACTTCGTACTCCAGAATAAAATCACTGTACATTTTTTCGGTCGCCAAAAAGCTGTTAGGCTCGCCCGCTTTAGTGGTGCCAATTACCACTCCATCTTTGATTTCGTATTCGGCCTGACCGTTTAATTGCGTCCAGCCGTCTTTGGTATCAGTGGTAAACATATTTACCCATTCGCTGTCGTCAGCTACCGTAACTTCTTCGACTTCAGCCGCTTGCTCGGAAGAACCGCCACAAGAAAATAAACCCAATAAGGTTAAGCTAAATAAACCGTTTAGCCAATAATTACTAATTTTCATAGAATAATGAGTTGTGTGAAATTGTTAAAATATTAGGGATAAAATTCTGATTTATTTGTTGGAAATGCAACTGCAGTGGGAAAAGCTAGTCTACTTCACCTGCCATACGTAGTTACCAGACGATACTTCAAAAATACGGTATTCCTGTTCTACGGCTTTTCCCTGATCTTCACTACCATTAAGCAGTACCGTTTGACCTTCCTGATAAGGCACGTATACTGTAGCTGTTGTACTCGGTGGAACGGTTACCCGAAGCGTTGTTTCATTATCAACTCTTTCCCAGGAAGAGTAAATAGTGCCGAATGAACTTTCCACGCTACCATTGACCCAACTCAACTGTGGAAGCATATCCGGTCGGATGATAAAACGTTGGAACCCTGGTTGTTCGTCATTAAGCTGAATACCTGCCAGTGCTTCGTAGAACCACTCGCTTACCGTACCAAACATAATATGATTCAACGACATTGAGCCGTCCCAATCTTGCCATAGTGTATTAGCTCCTTGGGCCAACCAGTAGCCGAAACCGGGTTGGTCAGTTTGGTTAACCATCCGATACAGAGCTTCGGAGTGGCCGTATTCTCGTAGTACATTAAATAAATATTTCAACCCAACCACGCCCACATCAAAGTGGTAGTTGCGCTGCCGAATATCGCTAAGAAGATTATTGAGAACCAATTCTTCTTTTCCCTTCGGTACAATATTGTGATATAGCGCTAGTGCCTGCGAGGTTTGCCCACCATTGCCGTAGCTTCCGGTTCTTGAGTTAAAGTACCGCTTGTTAAAGGCTTTCTTTGCCTTTTCAGAATATTGTTGATAGTACTCAGCATCTTCTGACTGCTCCAGAACAGTAGCCATTTGAGAAAACATGCGGGTAAACCCAACTAAATAGCCCGAAGCCAGTATGTCTCCTTCCGTCTTAGTCTCTACTGGCTTATGATCGTCAATACCGAAGTTGAGGGTATAGTTATCGGAATTACGAATTAGGTGATCGAGGTATTTTTTTATCGTTGAGTAGTATCGCTCCAAAATCGCGGAGTCGCCGGTAAAGCGATATAGATCCCAGGTAATTTGCACCAAAGCTCCTTCCCACTGAGGACCGTAACCTAGCGGGCGCAGTTCCGGATCTTTGCCGTACTCGTAGCCCCAGCCACTACTAGGAATAACGCCGGGTAAGTCGCCATTTTCTTGTTGCTCGTCTACAAAATCATCCAACCACTTCAGGTAGGATCGAACCATATCGTAGTTGAACAGCCCCGCCTCGGCTACCAGTTGGGCATCGCCCGTCCAGCCTATTTTCTCACGATGAGGACAATCCGTTGGCAGTCCGTGGTAGTTGCCCACAAACGACCAGTGGGTGTTTTGCTGGGTTCGGTTCAGTTGAGGATCA
>CAKZPJ010000420.1 GCA_937138955.1 uncultured Flammeovirgaceae bacterium
GGGATACGACGGAATAGCGATGGATAATATGTTGGTGTGTAGTGCCGGAGGCATAGTTTCACTTACTGATACGCTGGTTGTAGGAGGTGAGTCGCTAGAGGTTCCTATCGAATTGGATAATTCAGATATTACGGAAAGTATTTATCAGGTAAACTCGAGTAATCAAGACATTTTACCAGACGAAAACCTATCAATTTCAGAAGGTATCTTGAAAATTTCGTCGTTACCACAAACAGAGGGAGAAACGAAGATCACCGTGTCTTCCCCCCAAATCTGCATTAGTGAAACGACCTTCACATTGACTGTGGCTCGAGTTACCGCATTGAACGATCCCGAGAAAAATTCGCAGACACTGCTGTATCCAAATCCGGGTACTGGTTACTATCAAGTTGAGAGTAAGGAGACGATCAAAGAAGCACGTTTATACAATCCGGAAGGGCAATTGCTAGAAAGGTATCAACCGGAAACATCATCTAATAAGAATCTTTCATTTAATATTTATAATCATCCCAATGGTATCTATTACCTTCAAGTAGAGACGGCTAAAAACATCTCTACCAAAAAAATGATCAAATACTAGACCTAGATCAATAGCTTATTTCTTGCCTCCGATAATTATCTCTTGCGAAGCGATTATGCTTTGTCTATTTTCAGGTTATTCAACAACCTTCTAATTTAACAACCTGCGTCGCCAATGAAAAGAAGAGCTTTTTTACAAAATCTAGGAGCCACCGCTAGTATTCTGCCCTTCACGTCAAGCCTTCCCTTCTTCTTGATTAAAGACATAGAATTACTCTTGAAAAATTTCGCTGAGAGTAATGACGAAAGCATCAAAAGTCTACTCGAACTCCAGGAAAAGAATCCTAAGCATCCTGAATACGGTGGAATTATTAATGGCTACGGCATTCACAACCCGCAAAGCACCGTTAGCTTCTTACAGCGACTCAGTTGTGGGCTGGTATCTGAGCATTCGCAGTTCTACCAAAACGACTCGCTGCTTGAGCTTATGGTACATGCTAGTGAATACCTCCTTAACGTGCAGCACCCTGATGGGACGATAGATCTGCACACCACTAATTTTCATTCTACCCCTGATATAGCTTTTGTAGTAGAACCAGCTAGCCTAGCTTACACGCTTCTTAAGACCTACGCGTCCTCATCTACCCAAACTATTCAAAATAATCTGCAAGAGTTTCTGGAGAATGCTGGAAAAGCATTGAGCGTAGGCGGCATTCACACTCCTAACCACCGCTGGGTAGTTTGTATGGCACTGGCCAGAGTTAATCATCTCTTTCCCAATCCGGCTTACGAAATGCGAGTGGATGAGTGGCTACGAGAGAAAATTGATATTGATGAAGACGGTCAGTATACTGAGCAGAGCACTCTGGTGTATAGCCCCATCGTAAACAAGGCACTAATTACCGTAGCCCGACTGATGGACAAACCGGAATTATTTGAGCCGGTACGAAGAAATTTAGAGATGAGTCTTTATTACCTCCATGCCAATGGCGAGGGAGTAACCGAAGGCTCAGGGCGACAAGATAAGTATCAGAAGGGAACTATGCATCGCTACTATTATTCGTACCGATACATGGCACTACGCGACCGCAATCCCCGGTTTGCTGCAATGGTGCAGATGCTGGAAGAGCAGAACATGAATCGGCTGAATTATAATTTAGCCTACTTTCTGGAAGATACTGATCTAAGAAATTCACTGCCTTCAACCGGCTCGTTACCTACAGATTATCTCAAGATTTTCACAGGTTCAGACCTGGTGAGGATTCGTCGGGGAGAACGAGATGCCACTATTTTAAGCAAGAATCCGGTGTTTTTTACTTTTTTTAACGGCGAAGTGGCACTGGAAGGAATTCGTTTAGCGTCCGCATTCTTCGGCAAAGGGCAATTTGAGGGAGAATCGCTGGAGCAAGATGGGGATGAATTTGTAATTCGACAGTGGCTGGAAGGCCCATACTACCAGCCATTCACGGAAGAAGAGGATTTGACTGGAGATGGTGACTGGGAAAAGATGCCCAAAGATGAGCGTCCCCAGAGTGAAATCCAGAAGTTACTGACCGAAGTGCGTATTCGTGAGGCGGGCAAAGGGTTCCAAATTGATATCAGCATACTGGGAACGGATCGGGTACCGGTAGCCATTGAGCTGGCTTTTCGTAAGGAAGGTGCGTTAGAAGGAGTGATAGCAATGGAGGATACGCCGGATGCTTACCTACTTGAAGATGGGTTCGGTACAATTCAAAACGGGAAGTATAAAATACGATTCGGCCCCGGTCGAGCCGAGCACCAGTGGGTTCAGCTCCGGGGAGCGTTAGATAAGCTAGAAGCTCAGAGTGTGTACCTAACAGGCTTTACCCCCTTTGAGCATCAGTTAACCATAGAGTAAATTACTGCTCTTCCTCCTCTGATCCGGAAGAAGCCACATCCACCGACTTGCGAAAAGTACCGGAACCTACGTAATTCTGATCTCCTCGCCAGTCAGGTTTCCAGAATAGCGTGGTTTGATGCTGTCCATCGTTATCAAAATCACGCACCCCCACATTTAATCGGAGGCTTACCCAATTGCCTCCTTGCAACTCATTTAGATACGAAATCGGAACCGCCATTTCGGCTACGTAGCCTTGCTCAGTTCGTCTGATAGCTGATTTGGTTCCTTTTGGTAAGCGATCAGCGCGAAATAGTCCTTTCTCCTCAACCTCTAGCGGACTAATTCCTAGGTACAATACCTCGCGGAATATTCTTTCACCAGTTTCTAATGCGCTGACTCGCTCAGGGCGGGCATCCAGTAGTACATTGATACCGTCCTGCTCGTAAGCAATCTTATCCGAGGTAGTTTCTAACTGATTGTCAGTCACCTCCGTAGCAATGTACAAATAGTCATCATCGTAAGTGACCCCAAAGCTGAACGACAAATCATTGTCACCCTGATGAGAGAAGGGGTCACTATCTAAGTAGCCATTTTCCCCTACCGAATAGTTAAGCTCTGGCCAATCCTCTAGCGAGCCATCTACCTGAACTGCCGACTCAGTGAATGAAATGACTGCAACCTGTTCGGGACGGAGGCGATAAATTGACTCAAACGATACTTCGGGCATATCCTTGCCGGGCATATCCTTGCCGGGCATATCTTCGCTTTGATACGCGATAGTGCTATGGAGTACCAGTGGTGTAATACTATCTAACTGCGTTGCCTGAATCGCTTTTAAACCGAGCTTTACTATTTCTACTGAGTTAGGAGCTACTTCGTGCGACTTTGCTCCGAAGCTGGTGAGTATTTTTGGGTTAGCCTGAAGAGTCAGGTCAATTTTCATGGGCACATCACTGTTGTTCGTTAGCTTTATTTCTGCTTCGTGAGTCTCAAATGTATCATCCTGAACTAGTATCGGCTCTATACTGACGGCTTGGGCTTGCAACAGCGGTTGCATATAGCTAGCGACCTCTTCCGTAAACACATCTTCGCTCCAAATACCGTCTAGTGCTAAGTTGGCAATAATAGGCCCTTCGTCGGTCATGGTAATCCAAACTACGTGATCAAATTCACCTAATTCAGGACCTCGCAGTGGACTGCCTCCGCCCGTAGTTGCCAAAATATAGTAATTACCGTTGTTGCGTTCGTACTTCA
>CAKZPJ010000421.1 GCA_937138955.1 uncultured Flammeovirgaceae bacterium
CTACACAAAAACGATAACAATCTATCCATAAGTTAGATACTTTAAAACAATTTTACACTTTCTTTGCAATAAATCTAGTTTAGCGCGCAAGCTATTGCTTATTATCTTCTATTCAGAATATCGTATTATAAATATACGCCAACCTGTTCGCATCCTCATCATCCGAATGAGTTTATTTCTCTTCAAACACTTTTAACCTTACACGGGTAAGTTTTGGTTTTTTTCTTTGCTTCTTTTCCATAATTATTAAAAATAACTTTGGCTTAAGTTCTTACACATGTAAGAAAAGTAGTTGAATTAAATAAATTCTATACTTAATTACCAAATACTATGAAAATTACCGTTTCCAAAATCGCTCGGGCTATTGTCGCTCTTTCTGTTCCTCTATTAATTATGACTAGCTGCGAATCTGATCTAGTCGATCCTGAAAACGCCATGCCACCTAAGTCAAAAATCAAAATTCCTCCTGGAGCTAATTAGTGATTAAATAAACTATGCATACTCTTCTATTGCTGTACTCATCAACTCTCTACTTACGAATGAATAGAGCAAAGAGTCAGTCCCGGTAAAGAAGTGTTCAAGCTGATTAAGAAAAGCAAATAAATTCTATACTTAATTACCAAATACTATGAAAATTACCGTTTCCAAAATCGCTCGGGCTATTGTCGCTCTTTCTGTTCCTCTATTAATTATGACTAGCTGCGAATCTGATCTAGTCGATCCTGAAAACGCCATGCCACCTAAGTCAAAAATCAAAATTCCTCCTGGAGCTAATTAGTGATTAAGCAAACTACACATACTCTTCTATTACTGAACTCCCTAATTACGTACGAATAGGTAAGGTTTTTGTAATCAGGCTGATTGTAGCACGGTTGTGTTAAATTAAATTATAGCTAGATAACTGTTCGACCAACAGCTTGAGCAATAGACTGCACGCTTTGGTACAGTTCTCTAAACTCATTTAAGTTCAACTGTTGGGCAGCGTCCGATTTGGCTTCACTAGGGTTAGGATGCGTTTCTATCAGCAGTCCATCTACCCCCATGGCTACGCAGGCCCGGGTTAGATCGGGTACTCCGTAGGCGTAACCCATTGCGTGGCTAGTATCTAAGATCACTGGTAGATTAATGTGCTCTTTTAGATAAGATACTCCGCATAGGTCTAGTGTGAAACGGGTTTTAGTTTCAAACGTGCGGATACCCCGCTCACAGAGCATCACCTGTTCGTTGCCACCCGATAGTACGAACTCGGCAGCTTGGACGAACTCTTGTAAAGTTGCTCCAAAGTGGCGTTTCAGCAGCACTGGCTTTTGGGCTTCGCCACAGGTACGGAGGATACCTTGGTCGTACATGGCTTTTGCGCCAACCTGTACAATGTCAGCGTACTCAATTACCGCCTCTATATGCGTAGCATCCCGTACTTCGGTGATAATTTTGAAGCCATACTCTTCCCGAATTTGAGCCAGCATCTTCAATCCTTCCATCCCTAAACCTTGAAAAGAATAGGGTGAGGTGCGAGGTTTGAAACAGCCCGCCCGCAAGGTGGTTATGCCAAGTTCTTTCAACATATCAGCACAGGTAACAATCTGCTCCCACGATTCTATAGAGCAGGGTCCAGTGATCATCAACGTATTATTAGTGTTACCTCCTACGGTTGTTCCGGGATTAATAGTAACCTCGCGGGTAGCGGGCTGGTATGTTCGGCTCGCCAATTGAATATCCGAGACCATTACAAAATACTCATCGGTATATTCTTGCAAAATGTCAGGTACTTCTTTGGTGCTGGACGAAATAATTAAAATAGCTTGCCCGTTTCGTCTAAAATGTTGGGCTTGCGTTTTTTCGGCTAATTGAGCGGCTTGGTCAGCGTTAACGGTTTCTTTCAAATGGATAATCATGCTTGGCAAAGGCTACGGTAAATAAAGCGGCAAGATAGGAATATCGGTAAACAATCAGTACCATAGCTAAGTATTTACTAGGACTGATCTTCCCCGAACAAAAGTACCATGAACCAAGGAATAGAACCTTCTACTACTTCACCTAAGGAGGTACCGTCGAACTGTGAAGAAACATCTTATCTCACTTTACTTAATAAGCAATTAAATCAACATACTTTTCGGGGGCATATTGAAAATTTTGCCGGTTTATGCATGCTCCCGGTAGGTGTTGCTGGCCCATTGAGTATTCAGGGTGACGAGGCAAAAGGAAGTTTTCGTATTCCGATGGCAACTACGGAAGGGGCTTTAGTAGCTTCTTATAATCGAGGGTTAAGAGCTGGCCGGCAAGGCGGTGGATTTTGGGCGAAAGTAGTGGAAGAAACCGTACAACGCTGCCCGCTGCTCAAATTCACTACCGCCCAAGAGGCTTTTTCATTCATTCAGTGGGTTGATAGTCAGCACGACACCATAAAGCTAGTGGCTGAAAGTGCTAGTCGCTACGCAGTGCTAAAAAATATCAGAGCTATCTTGGAAGGGAACGAAGTAATACTGTGCTTAGAATACAGCACTGGCGATGCTAGCGGGCAAAATATGGTTACCCTATGCAGTCAGAAAGTCTGTGATTTTATTCGCGATTACGCACCCCTTTCTGCCTTAGAAATCTATGTTGAAGGAAATGCTTCCGGAGATAAAAAAGCAGGTATACGTTCGCTGGGTCGCACCCGAGGCAAGCGAGTGATTGCCGAAGTTACTATTCCTGCACCAGTGATGAGCACCGTACTAAAAACTACTCCACAACGACTGGTAGATTTTTGGTTAAGCTCTACCATGTCGCAGATTAAGGCTGGTAGTACTGGTAACCAAGCCCATGTTGCCAACGGATTGGCGGCTATGTTTTTAGCTACTGGTCAAGATGTAGCCTGTATTGCCGAAGCGGCTGTTGGATTTAATCGAGCCGAAGTCACCCCGCAGGGTGATCTTTACGCTTCCTTAACACTGCCCAACCTCATCATTGGCAGCGTAGGCGGAGGCACCGGATTGCCTACCCAACGGGAATGTTTGGAAATAATGGATTGTTACGGAACCGGCAAAGCCAACAAACTAGCGGAGATAATGACCGCCGTAGCCCTAGCCGGTGAGCTATCCATTGGAGCCGCCATTGCCGAAGGGCACTTCACCCGAGCCCACCAGAAATTGGGAAGATAAGATTGTCGATTAGTTACAGGTTTTGAAAGTTTTAAGATTACAATCAAGCTTTATCTCCCGGTTTCTGCAAGACTTTTACATTTCTGTACATCCAACCTTATGTTTTTTTCAGTTTCCGGTCTTTATTTTTCATTATCAACTCTTACATCTAACTTGTCAAATAAATAGGTTGATTATGATCGCTGAGAAAGATACTATTCTCAAACTGAAACTACCGACTGACCCGCGCTGGGTAACAATGGCTGATGATAATCTAGAAGAGATTCTGGTAGACCACGCCTACTGCGAGCAAAAAGCGGCTTCTTCTTGCATTTCGCTTATTGTACAATTCTCTGATCGGCCTAAGCTAGTAGATGTTCTCTCCCCAATTGTAGCCGAAGAATGGGAGCATTTTCAGCGAGTAGTAGCGCAAATCCGTAAGCGGGGTTTCTCTTTGGGAAGAACACGAACCGACGAGTATGTGGTAAAACTAGCCAAACACGAGCGCAAAGGTGGGCCGATTGAGCGGCAACTGATGGACAAACTGCTTATCAACGCCATGATTGAAGCTCGTAGTTGCGAGCGCTTCAAAATCCTTTGGAAAAACCTGGCCGATGAAGAGCTTAAAGCATTCTACTACGACCTGATGGCCTCCGAAGCCGGACACTACGTAACCTTTATCAAGCTAGCTAAAGAATACATGCCCGAAGATGTTGTGAAAGCCCGTTGGAGCGAATTTCTGGAAATTGAAGCCGACATCATTCAAAACCTGGAAGTACGCCCCGACCGAATGCACTGATGTAGGTTTCTGAGGTCTTTTTCTGAGTGTTTCACCAATTTTTTCTACATTTTTAGCGTTTCGATAAACAACCCGATACATTTCTATTCTGAAAGTTCTATCGTTCATGGTCGTGGCTTATCTAAGTATGATAAAGCAAAAGCTTTTTATCAATAGTATCGGATTAGCGATAATCCTAAATTCGATAGCTATAAAAGCAAGCTACGCGCAAGATACAGTCACACTGTACTATGATGAGGCTGAGCAAATTCCTAAAGAAACATTTCAAGTAGATAAAAAAGCGCCTTCGGTGCTGGATGGTAATTATACTGAGTACTTCTACGATGGCTCGGTGAAAACCAG